>JAJYMR010000111.1 GCA_021786815.1 Deltaproteobacteria bacterium | reverse complement strand
CCGCAGCCAGCGCGCCGCGTCCGTCGATCGTGTACTCGATATTGCCGCCTTTTCTAACTTCTTCACCTTTGATGCCGAAAATCCGGTCGAGCACGAGCGCATGCAGGATCGAGACGTCGAGTTCGCGGACGGCGGGCGGAGTGTCGGGAAGCGCGGCCGCGAGCGCCTCGGCCGAACGAAGCTTTAGAAGCATCGGGCACGCCCGGCCGCGAAGCGCGACGCCAAGCGTGCCGCGTCCGCGGCGTGAAAGCTCGCCGAGAAAGGCGGCGTGGTCATCGGTTTCGGTAATCTCGAACGCCTCACGCGCGCGCTCGACGAAGGCATTCGCCGCGCCGGCGTCGAGCTTTGCGACAATCCGATGGGTCGGCAGGATGACGAGGCCCGGATCGTCGAACGCAACCAGCGTCATCATCGTGTAGTCGTACGGCCGGAGCTCCTTCGGGTCACCTTCGGCCTGACGGCGCATCCGGCGATAGTTGAGCGCGGTCTCATAGCGATGGTGTCCGTCGGCGATAAGGACGCGCGTGGTCGCGAGCGCACGCTGCACCGTGGCAATCTCGTCCGGCTCCTCGATCGCGCGAAGCTGGTTCCGGATGCCGAGGTCGTCCACGATATCGATGAACGGGTCGCGCCCCGCAACCGCGCGAAGCATCGCGGAAAGCGCCGGATGCTCACCCGGATAGAGCCCGAACACCGAGCTTACGTTGGTCTCGATCGCTTCTAGGAGCCGGAGCCGGTCCTGCTTCGCGGCGGGAAAGGTCTTTTCGTGTGGCAGGATCGCGCCGGTCGAGAACTCCTCGAGCCTGATACGCACGATAAGCCCTGTGCGGCGGAGCTTTCGCCCGTCGACTCCGAATTCCTGGACGTAGTGATAGATTGCGGGGCGCGGGGCGAACCTGAGCGCGCCGTCACGCCGCCATCGCGTCATCGTTGCGGCCGACGCCGCGTAACGATCCGCGTCGCGCGCAAGTTCCAGGCGCACGATATTGTAGGGGCTTCGTTCGTAGAGTTCGTTCTGTTGCCGCTCGTTGATCAGGTCGTAGGGCGGGGCGACGACCTTGCGCAGGTCGCCAACCTGCTCGCGGTCATAGAGCAGGGCGCGCAGCGGTTCTATACGCTCGCCGAAGCTGCTCATTTGAGCGCTCCGGTCGAAAGCGCGGCGACAAGTTCGCGTTCGACGATCGCGCCGGCGCGAATTATCCGGAATCCCTCGTCCTCGCACGCGACCACCGTGCTCGGGGCCGACGCGCGAAGCGTTCCACCTTCAAGATAGACTCTCACTCTGTCTCCAAGTGCGGCGCGAGCCGCGGAAAGGGTTGTTGCGGGAGGCTGGCCCGAGAGATTCGCGCTGGTCGCGGTTATCGGACGACCGAGTCCGGCGCTGAGCGCGCGCGCCACAGGATGAGGCGAGACGCGTACGCCCACACCGCCGGTCGGCCCGATGAGGCTTGCCGGGATGCCGTCGCGCGGAGCGAGAACCAGGGTGAGCGGCCCGGGCCAGAACGCGTCGGCAAGCGCGCGCGCCGACTCCGGTATCGAGCGCGCAAGCTCGAAAGCCATCGGCGCGTCAGCCGCGATAAGCGCGACCGGTTTTTCGGGATCGCGTCCCTTGAGGGCGAAAAGCCGCTCCATCGCGGCCTCGGAAAACGGGTCGGCGCCGAGCCCGTAATAGGTTTCGGTCGGATAGACGACAAGCTCGCCGGCGCGAAGCGCCGCGAGCGCCGCGTCGAGTCCCGAAATTTCCGAAGATTGCCGAGCCACGCGTTTACTTCATGAATTGCGCGCGAGGTAATCGAGCGCGCGGCGCCCGATATCGCGGCGCATGTGCTTGCCCTCGAATTGTATCAGGTCGGCGCCGTCGTAGGCGGCCGAAAGCGCCTGCCCAAGCGTCCGCGCCATCGCGGTCACCCCGAGCACGCGCCCGCCGTCGGTCACAAGCGCGCCGTCGCGAAGCGCGGTGCCGGCGTGAAAGACTTTTACCCGCGTCCCGTCGAGGGCCCATTTGACCTTCAACTCCGACGGTTCTGCGCCTTCGATTCGTTCCAGTCCGGCGATTGGAATTCCCTTGCGGTAGTCACCCGGGTATCCGCCCGAGGCGAGCACGACGGCTACGGCGCTTGAGGGCGAGAGGTTTACCGCGGCGCGTTCGAGCCTGCCTTCGGCCGCGGCAAGAAGCGCTTCGGCAAGGTCGCCCTGAAAGCGCATCATCAGCGGCTGGCATTCCGGGTCGCCGAAACGCACGTTGAATTCAAGCACGTCGATTTGCTCGCCGTCGATCATCAGGCCGACGAACAGCACGCCGCGAAACTCCGTTCCGCGCGCCTTCATCGCGCGAAGCGTCGGCCGCACCACCTCGTCGAGGATGCGCTCTTCGAGCGCCGCGCCGAACTGCGGCACCGGCGAATACGCGCCCATCCCGCCCGTGTTCGGCCCGCGATCGCCGTCGAAAACCGCCTTATGGTCCTGGCACATCCCAAGCGCGAGCGCGTTCTCGCCGTCGCACAGCGCGAAGAACGAAAGCTCCTCGCCGCCAAGGCATTGCTCGATTACGACACGTGCGCCGGCCTCGCCGAACCGGCGGCGCTCCATCGCGTCCGCAAGCGCCCTCATCGCCGATTCGGGATCCGGGCAGACCGACACGCCCTTTCCGAGCGCAAGCCCGTCGGCCTTGACGACGACCGGCCCGCGATGCGCCGCGAGGTATCGGCGCGCGGCTTCGAAATCGTCGAAGACCGCGAAATCCGCGGTCGGCACGCCCGCCTCGCGCATCAGGTTCTTCGCGAAGGACTTGCTGGTTTCGAGTTGCGCGGCGGCCCTGGTGGGACCGAAGATGCGCAGCCCATGGCGATTGAACTCGTCGGCGATCCCGGCGGCAAGCGGTTCTTCGGGTCCGACCACGGTAAGGTCTATCGAATTGTCGCGCGCGAAGCCGAGCAACCCCTGGATATCGGCGGGCGAGAGCGCGACCGGATTCGCGAGCCGGTCTATGCCCGGATTGCCGCTTGCGCAGTAAAGGCCGCGCACCGTCTGGCTCTGGCTCAGCCGCCAGCACAGCGCGTGCTCGCGGCCTCCTTTTCCGACGACCAGGACCTTCATCTCGGATACGCCTTAATGGCGGAAATGACGCACTCCCGTGAAAACCATCGCGAGCCCGAACCGGTCCGCCGCCTGGATAACCTCGTCGTCGCGCACCGCGCCGCCGGGCTGGGCGATGGCGGTCGCTCCCGCCTCGGCCGCGAGCGTCGGGCCGTCGGGGAACGGAAACAGCGCCTCGGAAACCAGTACTGAGCCGTGCAAGGAAACCTTGAGCCGCGCGGCCTTTTCCCGCGCCGCGTAAACCGGATCGATCCGCGAAGTTGCGCCGCCTCCGACCGCGAGCGTGCGATCCTCGGCAACGAACGCGATCGCGTTCGATTTAATATGTTTGCAGACCTTGATGCCGAACGCCATCGCCCTCAATTCCGCCTCGGTCGGCGTTCGCCGGGTGACGACCTTGGCCTCGCGCGGGTCCTCGATCGCAAGGTCGGGCGTCTGGACCAAAAGCCCGCCCAGGATGCGCTTCAGGTCGACTTCCTCGCGCCGGATCGCCTGCGGATGGAACCGCATCACGCGCCGGTTCTTCTTCTTGCGCAGGAATTCGAGCACTTCGGCCGGATAGTCGGGGCCGATCAGGACCTCGGTGAAGAGTTCGTCGACCGCGCGGGCGAATTCGAGGTCCCACGGGCGGTTGGTGATTATGATGCCGCCGAAGGGCGAGTCGGGGTCGGTCGCAAAGGCCTTGTCCCAGGCGACCTTGAGGGTATCGGCGACGCCCACGCCGCATGGCGTGTTGTGCTTCAGGATCGCGACCACGGCGCGCGGCTCGCGCTCGAATTCCACCATAAGGTTAATCGCCGAGCTGATATCGACGACGTTGTTGAACGACAGCTCGCGTCCGTGAAGCTGCTCGGCGATATCGAGAAAGTTGCCGTAGAGCGCGGCCTGCTGATGCGGATTCTCGCCGTAACGGAGCTTCTGCTCGCGTTCGAGCGAGATGCTGAAGGTCTCGCCGAGCGGGCCCGATTCGCCCTCGGCCCGCGCGCCGAGATAGTTGGAGATCGCGCAGTCGTAGGCGGTCACGCGGGCGAACGCCTTTCGCGCAAGATGCCATCGCGTCTCCGCGCTTATCGCCCCGCGGTTGGAGTCGAGTTCGTCGGCGAGCGCGGCGTAATCGGCTGGATCGACCACCACCGCGACGTCGCCGTAGTTTTTGGCCGCGGCGCGGACCAGCGTCGGCCCTCCTATATCGATGTTCTCGATCGCCTCGTCCAGCGCGACATTCGGCTTCGCGACGGTCTGCTCGAACGGGTAGAAGTTGACGACCACGAGATCGATCGGCTCGATTCCGTGCTCGCTCATCTGGCGCTGATGGGAGGGTTCGGAGCGGCGGGCGAGAATTCCGCCGTGAATCTTCGGATGGAGCGTCTTTACACGTCCGTCGAGCATCTCGGGGAAACCGGTAAAATCCTCCACCGCCTTGACCCGTACGCTGGCCTTCTCCAGCGCGGCCTTGGTGCCGCCGGTGGAAAGAATCTCGACGCCGTGGCGTTCGAGCACGCGGGCAAACTCCGCAAGCCCGCTCTTGTCCGAGACGCCGAGCAGCGCCCGCCGTATCGTGACCTTCTCCGTAGTCATCGCCGTTCAGCTCCTTGCGATTCGCGGCACTCGCCGCCCGACCGTGCAAAGCATCTCGTACGAGATGGTCTGCGCGATTCGGGCGACGTCGTTGACGCTGATGGTTTCGTCGCCGCTGCGGCCCCAGAGTATCACTTCGTCGCCGACCGCGGCTCCCGGTACGTCCGTCAGATCGACCATCGTAAGGTCCATGCACACCGCGCCCACCACCGGTGCGCGATGTCCACGGACAAGCACTTCGCCGCCGTGCTGGAGCCCGCGGCGATAGCCGTCGGCGTAGCCGACCGGCAAAATCCCGATCAGGCTCTCGCGCGGCGCGATAAAAGTATGCCCGTAGCTTACGCCCGAGCCGGCCGACACGCGCTTTACCTGCATCACGCGGGTCTTCAGGGTCATTATCGGCACGAGAGCGAGCTTCTCGCGCACTGCGCTTACAGGCGGCAGCCCGTAGAGCGCGAGCCCGGGCCGGACCATGTTGTAGCGGCAGTCCTCGCGAAGAACGAGCGCCGCAGAGTTGGCGACGTGGGCTATCGAGGGTTCGAAACCCGCGGCGCGTAGCGTCTTCAGTGCCGCTTCGAAAACCTTGAGTTGCGCGTCGGTGATCGGGCTTGCGGGATCGCCCGCATTAGCGAGCAGCGTGCACGCACCTTCGAGCTTGAGCGATGGCGCCTGGCGCAGATGGCGCGCGGCAGTCTCCAACTCCGGCGGCATCACGCCGAGCCGCGTCGCGCCGGTGTCGATCTTCAAATGGATCGGGAAATCGCGCCGTCCCGCCGACTTGGCTGCGGTCTCAAGCGGCGCAATCAGTTCCACATCGAATACGAAAGGCGTCAGATCGAGCGCGACAATTGCGCCGGCGTGACGGGCGAAGAATCCGCCGAGCAGGTAGAGCCGGCCGCGAAGCCCGCTTGAGCGAAGCTCGCGCGCCTCATCGATAGTCGCGACGCCGAAATGGGTGCATCTCTCCTCGGCGAGCGCTCGCGCAACCGCAATCGCGCCGTGGCCATACGCGTCGGCCTTGACAATCGCCATCAGCTCGGCCGTGCCTGCGAGTGCCCGCAGTGCGCGATAGTTGTGCCTGAGCGCGCCGAGGTCGATCTCGGCGACCGTTGGGCGTTCGATTTCAGAGCCAGCCACGCGTTTTGGTTCCCTGGTTGTTCCCGCCCGGGGCGCTGCGGATGTCGTCCGCAAGCGAAAACGCCCGAGCCATAGCCAACGGCTCGGACGCGAATCGCCGGGCAGCCAGGATTCCCGCGCACGCGCGTGGAGCGGCTGCACCCGGTGAAGTAACGCCCGTCGAGGAGCGCGTTCAGATAACCATTCACCGAAAGTGCAGTCAATGTCGAAGGCGGTTCGCAGCGCCGAATCGGCTTCGCGCGAAGCCATTATTCGAAGCGCGGGATGCCGCATCGCGGTGCGATAGGGCCGACCGGCCGCTCGGTCGCTTTCCCTGGAGATGAGCAGACAGTGATAAACTGACGCCTGAAGGGCCCTCGGAGACGCGCCGGAGTTTTTTGACTGCGTGACGATTGGAGTGATATAGGTCAAACATTGGCTGGGGGTGCGTCGGCAGGCGCTGAGATCTCCCGATGGAGAGACCCCGCGAACCTGATCCGGGTAATACCGGCGTAGGGAAGCCGCGGTATTTCCGGATGAAGGCGCAGCGATCGCGGCTGCGCCCGAAGCCGCTTCCCAAGGTGCCAGGGAAGCGGCTTTTTTAGATGCCCTCGAAAATGTCCCAGGTTTCTTCCTTCATCACGGTGCAACTGAACGGCGAGCCCTGTCGTATCGAGGGCGACTCTAGCCTTTCGGCGCTCATTGCAAGACTCAACATGAAGCGGGGCCGAATCGCGGTTGAACTTAATGGCGAGGTGGTGCCCAAGGCCGAGCACGACAAAGTCGTGCTCCGCGACGGCGACCGCCTGGAAATAATCAATTTTGTCGGAGGAGGCTGAGCCGAGCGCTCGCCCGGTTCCAGAAGGCAATATGGAGGATACTCCTTTCAGGATTGGAGATCGGACCTTCAAGTCGCGTCTGATTGTCGGCACCGGTAAGTACAAGGATTTTGCCGAAACGCGCCGCTCGGTCGAGGAAAGCGGGGCGGACATCGTCACGGTCGCGGTGCGCCGCGTCAATATCACGGACCGCAGCAAGGAAAACCTGCTCGACTTCCTCGATCCCGCGAAATTTCAGATCCTGCCGAACACCGCCGGATGCTACACGGCGGAGGAGGCGATTCGCACCTGCAGGCTCGCGCGTGAGGTCGGCGTGGGCGCGATGGTCAAGCTCGAAATAATCGGCGATCAGAAGACGCTGTTCCCTGACGTGCCTGCCACGATAGAGGCCGCAAAGGTCCTGGTGAAGGAGGGTTTCACCGTTCTGCCCTACGTCACCGACGATCCGGTCGCGTGCAAAAGGCTCGAAGAGGCCGGATGCGCGGCGGTGATGCCGCTTGCGGCGCCGATCGGCTCGGGTCTCGGAATCAGAAATCCGTACAATATCCGGATCATCATCGAACAGGCGAAAGTGCCGGTGATCGTTGACGCGGGCGTCGGCACGGCCTCCGATGCGGCGGTCGCGATGGAACTCGGGTGCGACGGTGTGCTGATGAACACGGCGATTGCCGGCGCGAGGGATCCGATCGCGATGGCGCGCGCGATGCGCCTTGCGATCGAAGCCGGGCGGCTCGCCTATACCGCCGGACGAATCGAGCGCAAGCTCTACGCCACCGCTTCCAGCCCGCTGACCGGGCTTATCGGCTAGCGGCGCCGGTTCGTGCGATGGCGCATGCGGGGCGTTTTTCGCTCTATCTGATCACCGATCGAAAGCTCGCCCGCGGCGGCGGAATTGTCGAAGCCTGCGCGCAGGCGCTTTCGGCCGCGCGCGAGACGGCACCGGATATCGGCGTCGCCGTGCAACTTCGCGAGAAGGATCTGACCGGGCGCGAGCTTTACGCGCTCGGCCGCGAGTTTCGCGCGGTATGTTCGCGGTTCGGCGCGCTTCTGACGGTCAACGACCGGATAGACGTCGCACTCGCGTGCGAGGCCGACGGCATTCATCTTCCAGCCGATTCGTTTTCTCCGGCCGAGGCGCGCCGGATGCTTGGGCCCGCGCGGCTTATCGGCGTTTCGGCCCATAGCGTTTCAGACCTCGAGCACGCCGAGCGCGAAGGGGCCGATTTCGCGGTTTACGGCCCGGTGTACGCGCCGCTCTCGAAGGCCGGCTCCGGAGCTGCCTGCGGCGTGGACGGACTCGCCGAAGGATGCCGCGCAACCCGGCTTCCGGTCTTCGCGCTCGGCGGTATCACGGTCGAGCGGACACGCGAACTTCGCGCGTCAGGCGCGGCGGGCGTTGCGGTTATCGGTGCGGTGTTCGGCGCGGATTCGCCGGCCGACGCGACCCGCGCGCTACTCCGCGCGATCCGCGACAACCTTTGATACGCCCTGAGCGAACGCGTCGAGCATCTGGTGAATATCGGGCGCGTCATTCTCTCAAACGTCGAACAGGATACGCGCGCTCCATCGGCGGCCGCTGCGCTCGACCTTGAGTTCGTGGTAGGTGACCGCCTTGATCTCGGTGAGCAACTGATGGCGGCGCGGGTCGAAGCGCTCGCCTGAGAGCGTAACCGCGATACCGCCGGGGATTTCCTCGGCGCGGGTCTCGCACCAGATAAAGCCGTCGGCGAGGAACACGTTGAGCGCGGCGGCGAGCACGTCATGCATCAGGTCTTCGTCGCTTTCGGCGACGGCCTCGACCACGCGGCTTTCGCCCGGCGAGATTCCCTCCGGCGCGACCATCAGGCGTCCCAGTGCGAGCGCGGCGCGCGCGAAAAGTTCCTTACGTGCCTGCGCCTCGAGTTCGATCCCGAGGTCGCCGGTATGCTCGAACTCGCGGAACAGATCCTTCCTGCTTCGGTCTTTCGCCAAGCTTCACCTCCGTGCGTGTGCGTGCGCGCACGACGCGTTCGGCGCGAGAACGCTGCAGTCCTAAAAGTGCTCGGGCTCGTGGCCTCGGCGGCTATCGCACTCTAGCTGGACGGTCATGTGCCGGATATTGAACTTGTGCTCGAGCAGGCGATGCATGTCCGAGAGCACGCGGTCATGGTCGGCCTCGGCGGTGACAACCGCGTGGGCCGAAAGGGCGAACTCGCGGCTGGTCAGGCACCACACGTGGAGATCGTGGACTTCCTCGGTGCCTTCCACAGCTAGCATGTCGTTTCTTAGCTGATCGAGGTCGATCGCGGCGGGCACCGACTCCATCAGGATGTCCACGCCTTCCCTGACGAGTCCCCACGAGCCATACAGCACGAGGCATCCGATTCCGATGCTGACGAGCGGGTCGGCCTGCCACCATCCGGTGAAATGGATGATTGCGGCGGCGACCACGACGCCCGCCGAACCGAGCAGGTCCGAGAGCACGTGCAGGAACACCGCCCGCACCGCCATCCCGCGCATCAACCCGTCCTCCCGCTGCTGGGTCATCCAGGCCGAGAACAGGTTGACGGCGAGCCCGCCGGCCGCAATCGCCATCACGGGAATCGCGTCGATATGCTCGGGCGTGCGCAGCCGGCGCACCGCCTCGATCCAGATGAAGATCACCAGCACCCAGAGGAATATGCCGTTCAAAAACGCGCCCAGGATTTCCGCGCGCAGGTAGCCGAAGGTCTTCGCGGGAGTCGCCGGGCGGGTCGAGATCCAGAGTGTGAGAAGGCTTAGCGCGAGCGCCGCGATATCGGTCAGCAGATGGAGCGCGTCGGAGGTCAGCGCGAGGCTGTTGGTGAAATAGCCGCCTACGAACTCGGTGACGCAATAGAGCGAGGTCGCCACCAGCACGACCTGGAGCCGGCGGCGATCGGAGGCAACCGCGTCGTTTCTGTCGTAGTCAGCGCGCATGCTCCCGTCCACTCAGGCTGAACACGCGCCGACCGGCGCGCGAGCGCGAGATCGCGCGATTCAGGCGCGAGGCGGCTTGCTATCAATCATAGCGGACCAGCGCGGTCACATTCACTCCCGAAAGCCGGGCGTGGCCACCGAGCGCCGCAAGCTCCACCACGAAAGCGCATCCGACCACTTGGCCGCCGAGCCGGCGCACCAGGCGGACCGCGGCTTCGGCCGTGCCGCCGGTCGCCAGCAGATCGTCGACGATGAGCACGCGCGCCTGCGGCGCGATTCCGTCCTGATGCATCTGCAGTTCGGCGCGTCCGTACTCGAGTTCGTAGCCCTCCTCGATCGTTTGATAGGGGAGCTTGCCCGGCTTGCGCGCAATCGCAAGGCCCACGCCGAGCCGATAGGCGACCGGCGCGCCGATGATGAAACCGCGCGATTCGATGCCGAGCACGACGTCAACCGCTCCGAGATAAGGCTCGGCCAATTGATCCACGATCGCGGCGAGCCCGCGCGGGTTGCCGATTAGCGGCGTGATGTCGCGAAACATAATTCCGGGCTGCGGAAAATCCGGGATGTTGCGAATCAGATTTTTCAGTTCGTCCGAGGTCATCGAGCTTCTTCAACGTTTTGGCGCAGCCGCACTTCGGGATCGGTCCGTTCGCGCCGGCGCCGCAGATTTGCCGCGCCGTGTTCCATCGCCGGGCGCGGTTTGAACCAAACAACATACTAGGGCGCAGCGCTGCTCGCAAAGCGTATTCCGTCCGAGGCGGCCGGCTCGGGCAGATAGGCGAGCGGGTTGCGCGCAATATTGTCGCGGCGAATCTCGAAATGAAGGTTGGGTCCGGTCACCCTGCCGCTGCGGCCGATCTCGCCGATCACCTGGCCGCCTCTTACGTGCTCGTCCATGTGGACGAAATTCACGTGGTCGTGCCCGTAAACCGTCACGTAATACGGGTTGTGCCGCACGATGACGACCCTGCCGTAACCGTGAAGCCATCCCGTGAAAATCACGACCCCGCCGGCCGCCGCGCGCACCGGCGTTCCGACCGGCGCCGCGATATCCACGCCGTCATGCATCGTGCCGCCGCGTATTCCGAAGCCGGAAGAGACCGTTCCGTGCGCGACCGGCCAGAGAAAGTGCGGCGCCATCGGGTCGCGCGTATGCGGGGGGATTTGCAGGTTCGAAGCGTAAGGGACCGGCGACGCGGCGCCTGGAATGACGAGCACGCGGCCGGCTCTGAGTTCGCGCGCGTTGCCGATTCCGTTCGCCGCCATCAGGCTGTACACGCTTACGTGGAAACGCCTCGCGATGCTGTAGAGCGTGTCGCCGTGCCGGACAGTGTAGGAGCCGGCCCGGCCTGAAATCGCCGGAGCCGGGGGCGCCGCGTTTCTCGAAGAGCATCCGGCGGCAAGCAACGCGCCGAATGCGAGAAGCGCAAGCGCGAGTCCCAAGGCACTGCTTTTCCTCGTCTCCTCCTCCACCACCACGAGACCACCGTAGCCGGGACCGCGCGCGCCGCAATTGCCGCACCTGTCCTTCGGGAGCCTTCAGTCAGTGAATCCGTACCTGCCGGTCATCCTGACGAACCGGCACTCGCCGAAATATTCCTCCTGCCAGTGACCTTTGACGCGCCGGATGCTGACGAGGGTCTGAAGTTCCTGCTCGCCGATTGGCGCGATCAGCCGGCCCTCGGGCTTTAGCTGGCCGAGCAGCATCGCTGGAACGCATGGCATCGCGGCCGTCACCACGATCACGTCGAACGGCGCCTCCTCGGGCCATCCGAACGAGCCGTCGCCGAGCCGCAGATGGACATTCGTAATGCCTACGTTCTGCAAGACCTGGCGGGCACGGTTGCAAAGCTGCTCGATGCACTCGATGGAATAGACCTCGGCGGCGAGCCGCGACAGCACCGCGGCCTGATAACCGCTTCCGGTGCCCACTTCGAGCACCTTTTCGCTTCCGGTGAGCGTGGCGGCCTCGCAGATTAGCGCGACCATGTAGGGCTGCGAGATGGTCTGCGATTCGCCGATCGGCAGCGGATTGTCGTCGTAGGCCTGGTCGGCCAGTTCGACGGGGACAAAGCGATGGCGCGGCACCGTGCGCATCGCGGCGAGCACGCGGCGGTCGGCGATGCCGCGGCGCTGGAGCTGCTCGACGATCATGCGCTCGTGCGCTTTTTCCAGATCCTCGCTCATAAAGTGAGTGTATTATAGCGGCGGACAGAACAATGTTGTAGGCCGATACAAGCGGGTGTGGTTCGCGCGGCGTCGATTCTCTGATAAGCGAATCGTCGCAGGGACACAGTCGCGCGCAGGCGCGCATCGGGGAGATTCCATCGCATGAAACATGCGACCCAGATAAGGCTGATTCGCGAGGCGCTGGCCGCGATCGAGCGTGGCTCGCCGCCGCTTGCCGAAACGTTCACAAAGAACCGCGTCGCCGTCTATACCGATCCGCGCCGCGCCGCGAAGGAGCGTGAAATCCTGTTCGGCGGCTATCCGATAGTGGTCGCTTTCAGCTCCGAGCTTAGAGCGCCGGGCGATTACGTCGCCGACGAACTGTCGCCCGTGCCGACGCTCGTCGTCCGCAACGAGCGCGGCGAACTTCGCGCGTTTGCCAATATGTGCCGCCATCGCGGCTCGCGCCTCGTCCAGGGCGCGGGTCACGACGCGACGCGCTTTACGTGTCCGTATCACGCGTGGTCGTACGACACCGACGGCCGGCTGCGCGCTATCCCGGACGAGTACGGATTCTCGGGGCTCGATCGCGACGGCTGTGCGCTCATGCGGTTTCCGGTCGCTGAGAAGTACGGGATGGTGTGGGTGATGCCGAAGCCGGGCGCGCAGCTTGGGTTCGAGATCGACGATTATCTTGGCGGCCTTGGCGAAGACCTTAATTCATATGGGACCGAGACGTTCGAGCTTCATGAGCGGCGCGTGCTTCGCAAGCCGATGAACTGGAAGCTCGTGAGCGACACGTTCTGGGAGGCGTACCACATCAAGGTGCTCCATCGGACCACGATAGCGCCGCTCTTCGTGCGAAACCTCGCGCTGTTCGAGCCTTTCGGCCGAAACCATCGCCTGGTCGGGGTGCGCACCTCGATCGAGAAGCTGCGCGCGATGCCCGAGGCCGAGTGGGATCTGCTGCCCCACGCGACCATCCTGGTGAACCTGTTTCCGAACACGATCCTCGTTATGCAGAGCGATCACCTGGAAGTGTACCGAATCTTTCCCGTGCCCGGCGGCACAGACGAATCGATTACCGAAGTGAACGTCCTGATTCCGGGAAAGGACGCGCCGCTCGCCGCGGAGCGGCAATGGAGCCGCGTGATGGAGCTGCTCGTCGGCGTAATCGAGCAGGATTTCGCGGTCGGAGAGAAAATCCAACGGAATTTCGAATCCGCAATGCTCGACGAAGTCGTCTATGGGCGTTTCGAGTCCGCGCTCGAGCATTTCCATCGCTCGATTCGTGACGCGCTCGGCGAGAGTATCGAGGGATAAAGGATCGGCTTGACGCTTTTGTTTCTCTTGTTAACCGATTGGTTGGTTTGTAAAAGTTTCGCAGACTGTGATAGCTGCTGTTTTGCGCGTCGCCGCTTCCCACCGAACGCGCGGGGACATATCGAATGGCAGAGAAAGGTTCCGGATTTACGGAGGAAACCGTCAAAGTCGGCGGTACCAACCTTATCGTATTAAAGGGCGGCAGCGGAAGGCCGGTTCTCGTCCTGCACGAGGAACTCGGATTCCCTGGATGGCTCAAGTGGAACGCGGAGTTGGCGAAAAATCGCATCCTTCTGGTCCCGATGCATCCCGGTTTCGGCCGAACCGACAAGGCAGAGTGGATTTCAAACGTCCGCGATCTTGCCGGTTTCTACGCGCAATATCTGCGCGAGCAGAAGCTGACCGGTATCGACGTAATCGGTCTGTCGTTCGGCGGGTGGATTGCGGCCGAGATGGCGGCGAACGATCCGAAGCTGTTCCGCAAGATGGTGCTGGTTGCGCCGGCGGGAATTCGTCCGCCGACCGGCGAACTGCGCGACGTGTTCGTTACGCCGGCGCGCGCCTATCTCGACGCGAGCGTCAAAGATCCCGGTGCCACGGCGGAATTCGGCGCGCTGTTCGGCGGCGAAGAGACGCCCGAACAATTCGAGGCTTTCGAAGACGCGCGCGCCGAAGTGGCGCGACTTGCCTGGCAGCCCTACATGCACAATCCAAGTCTTCCCCATTTGCTCGAAGGGGTGAGTGGATTGCCGACGCTTCTTATTTGGGGACGCGAGGACGGCGTGGTTCCGCTCGCGGCGGGCGAAGTTTTCAACCGGGTTATCAAGGATTCGCGCCTGACCGTGTTCGACGGCTGCGGCCATCGCCCCGAAGTCGAAAAGACCTCGGAGTTCGTGGCCCAGGTCAACGCGTTTTTTGCCTAATCACTGGGAGGTGGCCCGATGCACATAATGTGGTTTACGGAGCGTTCGTATCATTACGACCCCGACAAGGAGCCCGAAAAGCTTCGCGCCCTGGAGACCGAGGTAATCAGGCATCGGAGCTTCTTCGGCCTGCGCAACGAGCTGTTCGATGCCAAACTGGGCTCCGAACTTCTGAACCAGTTCCTTGACGAGAAGATCTATTCCGACGAACTCGGTTTCGACGGCGTGATGCTGAACGAGCATCATGGCACGCCCTTTTGCCTCGGCGCGGTGATGGACGTTGAGGCCGCCGTGCTCGCCAAGACCACCAGACGCGTGAAAATCGTGCTGCTCGGCAATCCGGTTCCGACCGTTGGCAATCCGATCAGGCTTGCCGAGGAACTCGCGATGATCGACCTCATCTCGCGCGGGCGGCTGGTACCCGGATGGGTCCGTGGCGCGGGAAGCGAGCAGTTCGCCAACAACGCCAATCCCGCGAACAATCGCGAACTGTTCGAGGAAGGCATCGACCTGATTATAAAGGCGTGGACGCAGCCGGGACCGTTTCGCTACGAGGGCAAGCATTTCCATTTCCGCTTCGTGAATCCGTGGGTGCTGCCGCTGCAGAAACCGCATCCCCCGATCTGGATTCCCGGCCTGGTAAGCCCCGACACGGTCAGGTGGTGCGCAAAAAAGCGCTTCCCGTATGTCGCGCTGGCGACCAAGCTCGAACCGACGGTCGAGCTATGGAACATGTACACGCAGCAGGCGGCGCGCGAAGGTTACCAGGTGGGAACGGAGAATTTCGGCTACATGCAGCCGGTGTTCGTTGCTGACACGCAGGAAAAAGCCGAAGAGCTTGGAAAGCGCTTCATGTTCGGCGGCGCGTTTGCCCACTTCGCGCGGCCGGAATGGATGTTCCCGCCGGGATATAACTCGAAGGAAGCGACGCGGCGGCTGGCCCGGCTGAACAACGGGCCGAACCTGCCAGGAAAGCCAATCCATGCGGCCGGCGGCGAGGAAGGAGACGCGGAGATCGAGGCTATCCGAACGGCGATCTACGACGGCTATGCGCAGTCGCGCAAGGACCTGCAGATGATCGCGGGAACACCCGATTCGGTGATTCCGCAACTGCGCAAGGTGCTCGAAGTGCTGCGTCCGGGGATATTCTCGTTCTGGATCGACGGTCCGATTCCGCCGAAGGATCGTATGCGATGTATCGAGCTGCTCGGCAAGGAGGTTATGCCGAGAGTTCGTGAGATCGGCAAGGAACTGGACTTGGTGGATCCGTTCGAGCGCGCACCAGGGTCGCGGCCTCTGGCGGCAACGGGCGAACCCGAGTCGGTCGCGAACGCCGAGGCGCTGGCAGCGATCTGATTCGCGGATAATCGACTGAAGAAAAGCGACGGCGCGGCGGGAATCCCGCCGCGCCGTTGGCTCACTTAGGTATCGAATAGGTATCGAAGGTTTTGGGTTTCCCGGTTCAGTGCCGTTTCGCACGCATCAGGCGCTGATACTCAGACGTTCCGTAAACGGAGAGCAGCAGGAGCAATACAAGCGTCGCAGTGACAGCAAGGTGCAGGTACCCCTCGGGGTTTCCCGCACCGGTGAACGCGTACAAAACGTGTCCGCCGCGTGAGAACACATAGATCAGCAGCGCGGCGGCTGCAGCGAGCGGGCTCAGCCTGTAGATCGCCCATCCGAGCAGGAGCCATCCGCACGCTCCTATCACCGCGAACAGCCATCCCAAAACGCCAATCCTGATCGGCAGTTCGTGCACCCAGAGCGCCGTCGGATGCGCGTACGCGGCGGAAAGGCAGGCCGGCAATCCAAGACGTCCGAGCAGCATCGCGCCATGCCTTGTGTGCGCCCAACCCCTGACGTAGCGGCCAACCCGAGGTATGAATGCGGATCTCGAAGCGCGTGGAATTGGTTTTTGCTGGCTCATACCCACATGAACCTCGCAAGAGGCGTGCCCAGTCGCAGTCAGGCCACGCCTGCCTCTCGAAGCATCATATAATCACACCAGCTCTGCACCTATTCGTTGCAAATGCCGGATATCGTTCAGCAAAAACCACACAGCCTGAATTTCATCATCGGCCTTCGTTACGGCGCGGCATGCCCATTTCGAGTGCCACAAATTTAACC
Source organism: Deltaproteobacteria bacterium (assembly GCA_021786815.1). Classification (GTDB taxonomy): domain Bacteria; phylum Desulfobacterota; class Binatia; order Binatales; family Binataceae; genus DTIX01. The sequence continues at coordinate 6,891 of JAJYMR010000111.1, read as the reverse complement.
AAGAGTTAATCAGGTTGCCGCTTCGTTGGTCAAGGCTTGCCGACGCTGATTCGCCATCCCTTGACCGAAGGATCACTTCAGATTCGAGAGCCTGAGAAACCGCTCGATCATCCCGTTAACCTGATCGGGTACCTCGAGCTGATGGAAGTGGCCTGCGCCGACCGTCTGTCCGACGACCGCGGCGGGGCACAACTCGCGCAAGCGCTCGACGTCGCACAACGGGCTTGCGGCAAGGATATTCAGGAACGGCACCTTGCACTTGCGCGCTGCGCCCTCGGTGTCGGCCGCGGCGATCGCCTCGAAGCATCCGATCGTCACATGATCGGGCGCGGAGGTCATGTCCTTCAGAATGCGTTCCTTGCGCTTCGCGTCGTCGGTCGGGATGAAGAGCGCGTCGGCGATAAAGGCGCGATGGGCCGGGCGCCAGTTGCGCTTGCGGAACTGCTCGAGCGTCGCCCCCATGTTCGTGGCGAGCTGAGCAGGAACGACGACCGGCGAATCGCAGGTGACGATTGCACCCGGGACGTCGGGATGCGACGCGGCAAGTTCGAGTGCGACCATCCCGCCCATGCTGTGACCGACGACCACGGGCTTCTTGAGCCCAAGCTCGGCGCACATCCACGCGAGATCGTCGGCAAAACCCGCGATCGAGTACTGCTGCTCTGGCTTATCGCTCTTGCCGTGGCCGCGAAGATCGACCGATACGACGCGATGGCGTTTTCCGAAATATTTCTGTTGCGGCGCGAAGTAGGTGTGGTTGCAGGTCCATCCGTGGACGAAAACGATTGGCGGCGAGCCCTTGCCGTCGATGTCGTAATAGAGCTTCACGCCGTCACGAACCAGGTATTTCATTGCGTCCTCTCCTCACTCTTGAAGCCGGACAGTTCAGGCGATGCGCGCTCGGCGAAACCGGAGCGACGCGAGGCGCCGTTGCGTCCGCATAAAGTTACGAGACTTTCTCTCAAATCGCGCGACTCGTCCACAGATGCGATGCGATTGGCGCGGGGAAGCCGACATTCGGCTTCGGCGGATGGAGGGCGCGTCGGGGTGAGCTTGCGTTTGGGATGGTATGCGCGATGGTTGGTCGGGGCGGCCGGATTTGAACCGGCGACCACACGCACCCCAAGCGTGTGCGCTACCAGTCTGCGCCACGCCCCGACCGGGGTTGGAATCGGCAACCGAAACGGTGGCCGGAAGTTCGACAATACATTCGGGCGCAGGCGAAAACCACACCCGGCGCGGCCCCGCCGCCCGCGGTTTTCGTCCGTTTACGACACGCTCGGGCGTCGGCCGCGGAAAACTCTTCCGCTGGCCTGACGTCTACGGGTGTTCGCTCTGCAACCGCCGCGTCAGGCCTTTTTCTTCGGCGCGACGCGCGGACGCCATTGCGCGTACGAGCGCAGGTCCACTTGGAACGTCCACGAGCTTTTCGGCTGGTTCACAAGGTGGACGATCTCCTCGCAGATGCGCTCGGGCGATACGAACCATGACGGATCCACGTCGGGCATCGCCTCGCGCACCCGCTCGCTGTCGACCGCGCCGTCAACGTCTAGCGCGGCGGCATGAACGCCAAGATGCCCGAATTCGTAGGCGAGCGATTCCGCGATCGCGCGCTGCGCCACCTTGGACGCGGTGTAGGCCGAATACTGCGCCGGGCCGCCGCGCGACTCGGAGCCGAGCACGAAGATGACCGTCCCGCCTCCGCGCTCGACCATCCGGCTCACCACCGCCTGGGTGCAGAAAAACGGGCCGTAGCAGTTGACCTTGAACTGGAAGTCGAACTCGTCCTCGGCGATATCGGTGAAGCGCTTCTTCAGATACGCTCCGGCGTTGTTGACCAGGACCGAAATGGGTCCGAGTTCGCGCTCGACCGCTTCGACCGAGGCGAGCACCTGTTCGCGTTTCGAGACGTCGGTCGGAGTGACGAGCGCGCGTCCGCCCTGCTTGCGGATCAGTTCCGCGGTTTCGTCGAGCTGGGACTTGGTGCGCGCGATAAGCCCGCAGGCGTAGCCTTCACGCGAAAGCCTGAGCGCGATATCGCGGCCGATTCCCCGTCCGGCGCCGGTTACCAGTGCAACTTTGCTCTGAGACATGGCGACGAATCTTAGCTGGACGATTGGTTCCTGCAAACCTCGCGAGGAACGGGTTTTCGAAGTTGCGCGGGTTTCTTGGACGCGTGTTCATACGATGCTAGCCTCGTCGCGAGAGGCTTCGGGCGCAGGGTTGGACCTGCGGGGTGGCGAAGCTTGAATCGAGGCTCCGACAAGGCTGGTTCTCGCGCAAAGGTAAGCGCAATTGCCGTGCTGGCGGTGCTGCTCGCTGCGGTTATCGGCCGTGGGAGCGTCGCGTTCGGCGCGGATAATTCCGATTCGCCCGAATCGCTCGCCGAGGCCGACTGGCTCGGCGTAAGACAGGTGCTCGTAATTCCCCAACAATGCAGCCGCGAGGCGGTTTCGACCCTATGCGACCGCGGGGAGGGCGAAAACGATGACTTCGCGGCCATTCCGGCGACGCGAGCGGATGCAGGTGCCAGCGCGCGGGCCAAGGCCAACAGGGATCGCCTTGATTACGGGACGCTTGCCGACTACGAGCGCCAACGCACGGGAGGCGATTTCGTGCCGGCGGCGCCGGGTTACGTGACGATTCCGCCCGCCATTGCGGTCGCGCCAAAAAAAAATTCTGTCGCCGCACGCCGCGCCACCGCCCCGGCGGCTCTGGCTCCGCGGCCCCATCCGTGAAATTATTCCGGCTTCTTACAAGGGCGCCAAAGCTTTATTCTTGAGATGGAGGCGCCGCGGCTTTTGAAATCAGTCAATGCTGGTAACTATCGACGTTGGCAACAGTCATACCGTGATCGGGATTTACGCAGCTGATGGCCTGGTCCATCACTGGCGTATCTCGACTAACCCGCAACGCACCACCGACGAGCACGGCGCCATCCTGAACACGCTGCTCCAGGCGGCGGAACTTCCGATTCCGCTCAGGCCCGAGGGAGTCGCGGTGGCCTGCGTGGTGCCTCCGCTCAACCGCGTGATGGAGCAATTGTCGGAGCGCTATTTCCATTGCACGCCGCTCATCGTGGGTCCCGGAATCAAGACCGGGATGCCGATCCTGTACGAGAATCCCAAGGAAGTGGGCGCCGACCGGATCGTGAACGCGGTCGCCGCCTACGAGCGCTACGCGAGCGCCTGTATCGTGGTCGATTTCGGCACTGCGACCACGTTCGACTACGTCACGCGGCGCGGCGAGTACGCGGGCGGCGCGATCGCACCGGGGCTCGGGGTCTCGATGGACGCGCTTATCGAGCACGCCGCCAAGCTCTACCGTGTCGAGCTGGTCCGTCCGCGCGAGGCGGTGGGCAGGACCACGATGGGTGCGATACAGTCGGGGCTGATCTTCGGCTACACGGCGCTGGTGGACGGCCTCGTTAACCGGATCAACAAGGAACGCGGAGAGGACGCGCGCGTGATCGCGACCGGTGGCCTCGCCGACCTGATCGCGCCCGAGTCCTCCACGATAGAGGAGGTTGACGAGTTCCTGACGCTCAAGGGGCTCAGGCTCATTTTCGAACGCAACCGCCGCTGAGGTTCAGGAGACGCCGATGGACAAGCCCGCGCGGATCGTTACCGATTCAATGATCGGAATGAAGCTGCCGGACTACGCGCGATGCTCGCCGCGAGTCGCAACCGTGCTCGGACACAACCCATCGCCGTTTACCGGGCCGGGAACCAACACCTACCTGGTCGGCGCCGGACGCCGTCCGCTGCTGCTCGATACGGGGCAGGGCGTGCCGATGTGGCTCGAACTGCTGGTCGAGGCGCTGCGTGAGCTTTCGCACACCGACACGCTCGACCGGATCGTTCTGACTCATGCCCACGTCGATCATATCGGCGGCGTGCGCCAGGTACTCGAGCGGTTCGGACGGGTCGAGGTTCTGAAGAAGCCGTGGCCCGGGCACGACGAGGCCGCGGGCGCGCCGATAACCGCGATCGGCGACGGCGCGGTGATAACGACCGAAGGCGCGACCCTGCGCGCGCTCCATACTCCGGGCCATTCGCCGGACCATCTTTGCTATTACCTCGAAGAGGAACGCGCGCTCTTCACCGGCGACGTCGTGCTGGGCGCCGGAACGACCGTGATTCCCGACGATACCGGCGACCTGGGCGATTACATGAGCTCGCTTCGCCGGCTCCTCGAACTCGACCTTGAAACCATCTACCCGGCTCACGGGCCGGTAATCCGCAATCCCCACGCCAAAATCCGCGAATACATAGCCCATCGGGAACTTCGCGAGCGCCAGGTGCTGGACGCGCTTGCCGAGGGTGGCGGAATCGAGGTGATGGGGATCGTGAAGAAGATTTACGTCGATGTTCCCGATTATTTGCATCCGGCCGCCGCAAGCTCGGTCCGTTCGCATCTGAAGAAACTCCGCAAGGAGGGACGCGTGATCGAGAATGAGAGCCGCTGGAGCCTCATCACTTAGGCGAAGATTCGCCGTCGCCACGCTCGCCGGACTGGCGTTCGTGCTTGCATCGGGCACGCAGATGCGCGCCCAGTCGGAGCCGCCGGTCCCGGTCACGGAGTCCGACACTGAGCGTACGGCTGCAACGGCGCCATCCAGCGCTCCTTCACCCGCAACGTCCGCGCGCGCGATTGCCGAATCACCGTCCGCCGCGCCAGCCGCCTCTCCATCCGAAAGCGCACCCACGCTTCCGGAAATCACCACGCCCGCGATCGAGTCTTCCGAGGTGCTGACCCATCCGCAGATGCCGCCCCAGACCACCCAGATCATCCCTCCGGCCGCGCCTTCGGGTCCCCCGCAGGCTGGCTCCGGCTCATCGCAGTACGGCGGGGCGTCGAGCGGTGGCGACGTCCAGAGCTACCAGGAGCACGCCGATCAGGAGTTCAATCAGCAGCTTGGAACGCTTCGGGAGTTCGTGGCGCAGGGCTCTGAAATATCGGCAATCGGAGCCGAGCTTGTCGAGGCGCGGCGCAAGCTCAACACGGGCCAGGAAGCCGACGGGCTGATAGTCATGAGCGTCCAGAAGAACAGCCCTGCGGCAAGAGCGGGCCTTAAGCCGATGCGGCGCACCGCGCACAACGTGCTCACCGGCGCAATCCTTGCGGGCGCGATGGTCTTTCCGCCTGCGATTCTCGCTCTTCCCGTGATCGACTACACTCGGCTCGGCGAATCGTACGACATGATTATCGGGGTCGATGGAAACCGGGTGACGAATTTCATCGATTTCGAGAATCAGATAAGCAAAACCAGGCCTGGCGAGTTGGTTTACCTGAGCGTGGTGCGTGACGGAAAGCGCGTGCAAATAGTCGTTTCGATCCCATCGTCGTCCACACAAACGGCGACGGAGTAAGAGAGTCGCCGAACGCTCATAAGGCAACTATCTCTTTACTGTAAGGGCCGTCCTGTATTACAAGAGTGAAAAGTCGGCCCGTCGAGGTTATTTCCCGGCGAGGCTTGGCATGCGTCACGGCGGACAGGGGACGCTAGACATACACAGCTTGGGCTCGCGCCTGGATCCGAATTACTGGACCGGGACCCGAATCAAGGCTTGGGTGCTGACCTTACAAGTCTGCTCTTAAGCGGGGTTGCCGGTTCAACGGCGACCCCGCATTTTTTTGGAAAGCGATGATGAATCAGGCGAAGGTTCGAGTGCCAGACCTGGCCCGGATGAAGGCTGCGGGGACGCCGATCACGATGCTGACCGCGTACGATTTCGCGTTCGCGAAGATCTTCGACGAAGCCGGCATCGACGTGCTGCTTATCGGCGACAGCCTCGCGATGGTGGTGCAGGGCGCGGAAAGCACCCTGCCCGTGACCGTGGACGAGATTATTTACCACGCCCGGATGGTTGCCCGCGCCCGAAAGCGGGCTCTGGTCGTCGCCGACATGCCGTTTCTCTCGTTCCAGGTGAGCGCCGAGGACGCGCTGCGCAACGCCGGGCGCCTGCTCAAGGAGGGCGGCGCCGAAGCCGTCAAGCTCGAGGGCGGAATCTTCGTGGCTGAGACGGTCGCAAGGTTGACGCGAGTCGATATTCCGGTGATGGGGCACATCGGGCTTACGCCGCAGTCGGTCCATCGCATGGGCGGCCATCGCGTGCAAGGCCGACGCGAGGGGCGCGGTCCCGGATGCCGCGAGCGCCTGATGGAGGACGCGCGCGCCATCGAGCAGGCGGGAGCTTTTGCGCTCGTGCTCGAAGGCATCCCGGCGCCGCTCGCGCGCGAAATCACCGCAGGCGTCTCCATTCCAACGATCGGAATCGGCGCCGGTCCGGACTGCGACGGGCAGGTGCTGGTGATGCATGACATGCTCGGGCTTTCGTCCTCGTTCGTGCCGCGCTTCGCCAAGAGTTATGCGAATCTAGCGCAGGAAGCCTCGGGCGCCGCGACCGCCTATATCCGCGAGGTTCGCGAGCGCAGCTTTCCCGGCCCGGAGCATTGCTACGGCTTCAAGGGGGCCTGACCGTGGAAATAATCGCGACTGCGCGCGAGATGACGCGTTACAGCGAGGCGGCGCGGATGCGTGGGGGGCGGATTGGCTTCGTGCCCACGATGGGCTTTCTGCACGAGGGACATCTGAGCCTGATGCGCGAGGCGCGCCGGCGGGCCGACGTGGTCGTCGCTTCGGTGTTCGTGAATCCGACCCAGTTCGGTCCCAATGAAGACCTGGCGAAGTATCCGCGCAGCTTCGAGCGCGACTGCGCGATGATGGAAACGATTCCGGTCGATGCGGTCTATGCTCCCGAGCCGGCCGAGATGTACGCACCGGGAGCGCAGACCTGGGTTGACGTCACGGAAGTGACGCGCGGGCTATGCGGGCGCTCGCGTCCCAACCATTTTCGCGGCGTTACGACGGTTGTCGCAAAGCTTTTC
>JAJYMR010000230.1 GCA_021786815.1 Deltaproteobacteria bacterium | reverse complement strand
GTCGGAGCGCTGGTCGCGTTCCATACCGCCCACAAGCTCATCCTGATGGCACACTGGCCGAAAGCCTACGCCGAGCTTGGCCGGTACGTTGCCAACGCGAAGAAGACGCCGCGCGCCGAGTTGCGCGAGACCTACGAACGCGAATTCATGGCGGCGCTGAGAAAAATCGCGACGCGCGCCCGCCACGTCAACGTGATGCATCACATGCTCGGCTACCTGCGCCCGCATCTGGACGCCGATTCGCGCGGCGAGCTTCTCGCGCTGGTCGAGGATTATCGCGCGGGCCTGGTGCCGCTGGTCGTGCCACTCACGCTTTTTCGCCATTACGTGCGCCTGTTCGATATCGCTTATCTCAAGGGACAGCTCTATCTCGAACCGCATCCGAAAGAACTGATGCTGCGAAATCACGTGTAGCTCACGGGTCAACCCGGCGCAGAGATCTCGCGCCGGACGCGACGATTGACTAAGCTCAGCGCAGGGAATGCCTGCCCGCGAGGTGAAGACCGCTCTTGCCGCCGCATCGAATCGTAACCCTGCTTCCGAGCGCCACGGAGATCGTCTGCGCACTCGGCTTCGAGCATCTGCTCGTCGGCCGTTCGCATGAATGCGACTATCCGCCCTCGGTGACGAAACTTCCCGCGTTGACCGCGCCCACCTTCAACGTCGAGGGCACGAGCGCCGAAATCGACGAGAGGGTTCGCGATATCGTGACGCGGGCACTTTCGGTTTACCGCGTGGACGCCGCGATGCTCGCCGAGCTTCGCCCTGACGTGATCGTGACGCAGTCGCAATGCGACGTCTGCGCGGTCAGCATGAGCGAGGTCGAAGCGGCGGTCTCGCGATGGACCGGCGCTCGGCCGACGATCGTATCGCTCGCGCCCTACCGGCTTGGCGATGTGTGGAAGGATATCGAGACGGTCGCGATCGCGCTTGGAACGACGGAGCGCGGAGTCGAACTCGCAGAGCGGCTCAAGGAGCGATGCGCCGCGATCGAAAGGCGCGCGACCGCGCTTGCCACGCGCCCAAGCGTCGCCTGTATCGAATGGATCGAGCCGCTGATGGGCGCCGGCAACTGGATGCCGGAACTGGTCGAGATGGCCGGCGCGGCGAATGTCTTCGGCTTAACCGGAGAGCGTTCGCCCTACATCGCGTTCGAAGACCTCGTGCGGCGCGATCCGGATATCGTGATGCTCGCTCCGTGCGGCTTTGCGGTCGAACGCACGATGAAGGAGCTTGCGCCGCTCGAGCGCAAACCCGAATGGCGCGCGATGAAAGCGGTTCGTGAAGCGCGCGTGTTCGTCGCCGACGGCAACCAGTACTTCAACCGCTCGGGCCCCCGCCTGGTCGAATCCCTCGAGATCCTGGCCGAGATCGTCCATCCGGAGACCTTCCGCTTCGGACACGAGGCAAGCGCCTGGCGCAGGCTTTATGCCCGCGCCGACGGACCCGCATGAAAAGTCATCGCGCAGGCGCGAGATAGCGAAGGCCCTCGCGAATCGGCGTCAACCGGATACCGAATTCGCTCACCAGCGGCCCGATATTGCACGTGCTGTCCGCGGTGACGAACGTTACCGCGTCGCGAGAAAGCACCGGCTTCGGCAGCATCTCCATCACCGCTCCCGCAAAACGCATCAGTCCCTCCGGCAGATGAACCAACGGCCTTCGATAACCCGTCACCTCCATCACAACGCCGACCAGTTCGTCGAAGGTCATCGCCTCGGGACCTCCCACGTCGTAGATGCCGTTTCGGCCCCTGCCCGCGAGCGTAAGCGCTACACACGCCGCGAGATCGTCCACCAGCACCGGCTGCAGCTTCTGCTTGCCGGTCCCGGGAATTGCGAACGCCGGCACAAAACGAAGCGCCTTCGCGATATTGTTGATGACGCGATCCTCGGGTCCGTAGACGAGCGACGGCCGGAAGATCGTGTAATCAAGACCCGACTCGCGAATCGCCCGCTCCGCCATCCCTTTTGCGCGAAATCCCGGATGGCTCGATTTCTCGTCGGCAGAAACGCCGCTTATGTAGATGAAATGCCGGACGCCGGCGGCCTTGGCGGCCTCGACGAGCGCCAGGGTGCCGCGATAGTCAACCCGCTCGAAGGTGAGGCTGCGCCGCGGGTCTTCGATCGGATAGCCTTCGAATTGGACCGCGTTGATCACGGCGCCTGCGTCCGCGAGTGCCGGCGCGAGCGTTGACGGCTCGGTCACTTCCGCCTGCACGAATTCGACGCCCGGTATTGAAAGGCGCTTGCGCGCGCGCTCGGGCGAGCGGCTGAGTCCGCGCACGCGCCAGCCCTGCATCGCCGCAAGGCGGTGGATTATCGCTCGGCCAATAAATCCGGAGCCGCCCGCGACCACAACGGTTCTTTGTTCCATCGCTTGCAAGCCTCCCCGGAAAATCGGCCTTGCGCATGCCGAATCGCGGATCCGGCGCGGGATGGGACGGGCCTCAGGAGCGGCTTTCGGAAAAGGGCGCGCGCACAAGAAACTTTCCGCGTCCCGCGCGCGCCAGGCATTTGCGATCCGCCACGATTATCTCACCGCGCGAGAGCGTGACCCGGGGCCATCCCGTAACCTCGAAGCCTTCGAACGGATCGTAGTCGGCGCGCGAATGCATCTCGCCGGCCCGAATCACGACTTTCGCATCCGGATCGAAGACTACGAGGTCTGCGTCCGCGCCTTCGATTATCGCACCCTTGCGGGGATAAAGCCCGAAGATCCGCGCCGGGTTCGAGGCGACCAGATCGACCATCCGCTCCAGTGTTATCCTGCCTTTCGCGACGCCCTCCGAGTAGAGCATCGGAACCAGCGTTTCAAGGTTCGACATCCCGGGCGGAATTCGCGTGAAGCGGTCAGCCGCCTTCTTGCGCGCTAGACTCCAGCTGCAATGGTCGGTCGCGACGACGTCGATCGTGCCGTCGGCCAGCGCCTCCCATAGCGCCTCGATATCGCCGCGGCTTCGAAGCGGCGGGTATCCGACGTAGCGCTCGCCATCGGCCTCGAGAAATCTGTCCTCGGTCAGATAAAGGTAGATAGGCCGCGTTTCGGCAAGAACCCGGCGTCCCTCGGAGCGAGCGCGGCGGATCCCGCGTATCGCGGCCGCGCTCGACAAATGTACAAAATAGGCGGCGGCTCCCGTCGCCTCGGTCATCGTGAGAGCGCGCGCAATCGCGGCCGCCTCCGAAAGCGGCGGACGGCTCGCGGCGAAGTGCGCCACGCCTGCCCGTCCGGCTGAAAGCAGACGCTCGGTGCAGTAGCCAATCAGATGCTGGTCTTCGGCGTGAATCGTGAGCAACGCACCGGCTTCGGCCGCGGCGGCAAAGGCGCGAAGGAACTCGCGCATCCGCTCCTCGAACCCGCGCATCATGAAGATCTTTAGGCTCGTCACGCCCCGCTCGACCATCCGGCCGATTTCAGCCACGGCCGTTGCGCTCGGATCAAGGAGTGCGACGTGGAATCCGTAGTCGATTACGGCGCGCCCGCGCGCCTTGTCGTCCCACCGCGCGACCGCCTCGGCCAGCGAGCCACCCTCCGACTGGAAGGCGTAGTCGATAATCGCGGTGATTCCGCCCGCGGCTGCGGCAATCGTGCCCGACTCGAAATCGTCGGCCGTGCGCGAACCGAACATCTCGGCGTCGAGATGCGTATGCGGATCGGTTGCGCCCGGTAGGAGAAGCATCCCGCGCGCGTCGATTGTATGCGCGGCCTCCTCAAGAGCGCCCGACGCGGCAACCTTCGCGATACGCCCGTCCTTGATGCCGATATCGGCCAGCCTTGAGCCGGAAGGCGTTACCGCCCGCGCACCGATTACGGCCAGGTCGAGCATCCCGCGTCAGGGACGGGCCCGTTTGCGCAGCCGCGTGCGACCCGGCAGCCTGCGCAGCGCCTTTCGCTTCAGCACGAGCCGCACGGTCTTGCGCCGACTTGAATCCGCCACCTCTTCGTCTTCGCCGAGCGGAGCCAGGCTGAAGGACGACACCTCGGGCCTGCAGTTTATGCGGATGCGCAGCCAGAAGGTTCCCAGGCCGCGGTTGGTGTAGATGTAGAAGTCGCTGTACGGATTGAGTCCAGCGTAGAACTGCTTGCCGATTCGCAGAATCGAGCGCAGCGGCGAACCGTAGAGCGGCAGACGAACGACTCCTCCGTGCGTATGCCCGCACAGCATCACGCCCGGACGCAAATGACGCGTGTAAAGCGCGGTATCCGGATTGTGCGCGAGCACGATGGTGCATTCCTC
>JAJYMR010000265.1 GCA_021786815.1 Deltaproteobacteria bacterium | reverse complement strand
GACGGCTTCGGCTCGCGGCGCTCACCGACACGCCGCTTGCGCAGGTCGACGCGGAGACGCTCGCGTCTTTCGAATCGGCCTGCGAGACGATGCGCGCGATGGGTCATGACATCGAACAGGTCACTACCGACCTCTCGCGAATCATGGAGCCCTGCGCGACCGTGGCGATAGCCGGAATTTCCTCGAACCGCATCGCGAATCCCGACCTGATGGACCCGGTCGCGCGTGCCTCGTGGCAGGCAGGACAGGATATAACGGCCGCGCAATATATTCAGGCGCTGACCGCGATGCATAACACGGCGCGCGAACTGGTCCAGGAACTCGCTCCTTACGACGCGCTGCTGACGCCAACGCTTACGCGTCCCGCCGTGCGACTCGGCACGATGCCCGCGGCGAACCCGTGGACGGTCGATCGTCTCGGGCGCCGAGTGCACCAAATCTACACGTGGACGTCTTTTCTGTTCGCCTTCAACGCGACCGGACAGCCGGCGATTTCGCTTCCAGCCGGATTTACCAAGGCAGGATTGCCAATCGGACTTCAGATCGTTGGGCGACCGAACGACGAGGCCACGTTGATCTCGCTCGCGGCCGCATTCGAGGAAGCGCGGCCCTGGCGCGCGGAGCGTCCGCCGATAGAGTAGCCGGGCTTGGAGCGCAGCCTGAACGAGCGTCCGATGCGCCGTTACTTCTTCTTTCGCTCGGAGGTGCGGTAGTCGCCAAATTTCGTGTCGCGTTCGTCGAGCGCCTTGGTCACATTCTCGCGCAACTTGCCCAGATACTCGCGCGAGGAGCGCTGATGAAAGCATAGCGCCTGGATTTCGGTGGCCGAGCGGATGGCGGCGCGCGCACCCATGATCTCCATCGCGCGATGCACCACGCGCTTGTTGAGCGCCTGGAGATCGTGCGGAATCTGCGCCACGCGCCGCGCCACCTTCATCACTTCTTCCTCCAGGCGCTCGGCCGGAAACGCTCGATTGGCGAATCCGAACTCTGCCGCTTCGATCCCCGAGATCGAATCGCCCGTCAGCATCATCTCCATCGCGCGCCGCATCCCCATCAGCCACGGATGGTACGCGCAGTCGGGCGTGGACATCGCGCGCACGGGAGGATAGCCGATCTGCGCATCCTCGGCGACGTAAACCAGGTCGCACGCCGTGGCAAGTTCGCTTCCGCCGGCCAGGCAATAGCCATGCACCTGCGCGATAACCGGAGTCGCCATGTCCCACATCTCGAACCATCCGTCCACCAGGTGGCGTGGCCAGGTTCCCTCGCCGGGCGAGATATGGCGCGGAAGCGGTTCATTGGGCGATTGTCCGAGGTCATAGCCCGCGCTGAAGCATTTGCCCTTGCCGCGCAGGATGACAGCTCCAATCGAAGGGTCGAGGTCGGCCTTGCGCAGCGCGTCGAAAAGTTCGGTGCGCAACGCGTTGGAAAGCGCGTTTCGCTTCTCGGGCCGGTTAAGCGTGATACGGCGGATGCCGGTTTCGGGATCGTCAACCTCGATAAATTTGTATTCGCTCATGGCAGCTCCGTTCGTCGGGATCATTTGCGCGCCGCTCAATGAGCGGCGGACTGGCAGACAGCCCATGCCGCATCGGCGAGCGCGGGCACGCGTTCCTTCATGAAGACGAAGAGCGGATCGTCGGTCTGCCCGCGAAGAAATCGCGCGTAACTGCCTTCCATGATGATCGCGAGTTTGAACAGCGCGAAGGCGTGATAGAACGCGAAATCGGCCATCCTGCGCCCGGTCTTCGATTCGTAACGATCGAGCATCTCCCGGCGTGTGAAGTAACCGGCCTCGGGCAGGAGGCTCGTTACGACGCCGCGGCGCGAAGGAGCATCGCCCGGATCCGGCCAGTAACTCAGCATCCAGCCGAGGTCGGCGAGCGGATCGCCGATAGTGGACATTTCCCAGTCGAACACCGCGATAACCCGCGGCGGCTCCTTTGGATCCCACATCACGTTGTCGAGCTTGAAATCGCCGTGAACGATCGTCGCGGGCGGAGAATCGGGCCGATGCGCCTTAAGCCAGTCGCGCACCTGGTCCATCACGGGGAGTGGACGGGTATGCGGCACGGTGCGTTCGAGCTGATCGACCCAGCGCCGGAGTTGGCGCTCGAGATAGCCGTCGGGACGGCCGAAGCCTTCGAGCCCAGCCGCGCGCCAGTCAACTTCCTGCAGCGTCACCAGCAAATCGACCATCCCCTCGCTGACGGCTTTGCGCCGCTCGGGCGTGTTCGCAAAGCTTTTCCCGTCCGCCCTGATCACCTCACCGCGCATGTACTCCATCAGGTAGAACGGAGCGCCGATATAGCCCTGATCGTCGCATCCCGCGTACACGCGCGGCACCGCAACCGCGCTATCCTGCAATGCCGAAAGCACCCGATACTCGCGCATCACGTCGTGCGCGGTGGGAAGCAGCGGGCCGCGCGGAGGACGCCTCAGCGCCCACGACCTGCCTTCGAAATGGACCAGATGGACCTCGTTGGAGTGTCCGAAAGAGATGTTCTCCGACCTTAGATCGGCGGCGTCGCCAAGCTTTCGCTCGCGGATGAAGCGACGCAGTCCTTCGATGTCGATGCTCGCGTTGGGGCCGGTCTTGTCCTGGGCAGCACTACTCATTTTCTGGTTTCTCCCGGAGCGCGGGCGAAAAAACAAGCCCGCGCATGAGGCTATAACTTTCCCATCCGGCCTTCTGCAAGACCCGGATTGGAAAGCGCGGCGCCCCGGTGCGAACCTGCGGCGGCGGAACGGCCTGGAAATCGGTGCGCGAGAGAGCGAGTGAAATCAGCGCGCGAAAAAAAACTCCCCGAAGCGCGGACACGCTCCGGGAAGTGCGTCTATCGCGTTGTGCGGGTGATGGCCGAGCGTTGTCTCAGCCGTTCGCCGCTCTCCTCAGCCATGCCGACATGCCAACCATCAGGCTGAACAGCAGAAGCCCGGCTCCGACCGCGAGCATGCCGCTGCTGCCGGCTATCGATTTGAGCAGCGAGACCAAATCGCTCATGCTAAACCCGCCTCCGGCGCTAATCTGATCGGTCATCGATTGCATCGAGTTCGAGAGGCTGTCGCGCAGTTCAGGCGCCCAGTTCAGTTCAATCACGTTCGAAGCGAAGTCGAGAAACTTGTAGTACGCCTTGCTGAGCTCCTGGTTGAATTGCGCCGGGGCCTCGTTGACCAGCCAGTTGCCGACATCGCCGTCGCTAATGCCCGGAGTGGCCGTATCGAGCGTCGCCGCGACCTTGACGGGATGGCCGTGCGACGCGCGAGTGTAATGCGAGGCGGCTCGCCTCACGCGCTTCGCAAGCGGCGTCACCGCCCGTTTGTGCGCCACGCGATGCGCGGTTTCTCTCACGTTCCTCACCGGATGCGCCACGGCGGCGCCCGCAAACGCAATCCTGGTTACCGGCCCTGCGGCGGACGCGCCGCTCGAAGGAAGCATCGCCACGACCCGTTCGCGCAGATGGCCGAGCGCGCCGTGCGTGTTCGTCGCAAGCGCGGTCATCGCCGCGCCACCGTCGGCCAGCGCGGCGGGATACTCGCGGGCAAGGCGCCCGGGATTAAGACTGGATGCGATCAGCCCGGCCGAGCCGATCACGACCATGGTGACCATCAACCTTCGCAACAGATCGTAGCGAAGGCCGACCAGCCGGCGTCGCAGGTCGCGAAGGCTCGGCTCGCGAGTCGGTTTCTCTTTTGACTTTGACTGGGGCTTTGACTGGGCGCGCTCGGACTTCCCGGCCGGGGCGCCGTTCTTTTGTTCCGCCGGCATGCCTTCCTCCTTCGACGTACGCAGCTGGTCCCAAGCAGCGACACCGAACCAACATTCAACGAGGCAGCCCGAGATGAACCTACATAATGTAGCAAAAAATGTCAAGCGCGGGCCCGTCGCCGCTGGAAGGCGGTTTTCGCGCCGCGCTTGTCTGGGAGTCCGCGGCAACCTACAAAGAACCTCATGCAGATGGCCGAAACAGCGGCGATGAACGAGTCGCGCGCGCGGGTCAGGGCGATGGTCAGGCTTGCCAGGCCGCATCAGTGGACCAAGAATCTCCTGGTCTTTGCGGCCCTCGTCTTCAGCCGCCGCCTTTTCAATTATCGCGACGCGGTTCTGGCGACGCTTGCGTTCGCGGCTTTCTGCGCGCTCGCCAGCTTCGCGTACGCGCTCAATGACATCATGGACCGCGAGGCCGACCGCGTGAACCCGGAAAAACGCGAGCGTCCGCTCGCAAGCGGTGAA
>JAJYMR010000008.1 GCA_021786815.1 Deltaproteobacteria bacterium | reverse complement strand
TGGTCGCCGCACTGCGTTGGACGCTCGAGGACACCGAGGCCGAGGTCCGCCGGCGGCTTGCCGCGTGGCCCGACGGCACGGTCAGGTCGGTGGTGTTCGCCGACAGCACACTGCGTGAAAACGCTCTCATCAAGATCGCCGTCGAGGCGCGAAAACGCGGCGACGAACTCGAACTCGACTTCCGCGGCACCAGCCCGCAGTTCACCAACCGTTCCAACAACACCGTTCTGCACGCGCTCAAGGGGATGCTTGCGCAGGAGTTCCTCACCTTCGTGTGGCCAGACCTGCCGCGCAACCAGGCCGTGTTCGCCCCGATGCGGGTCGTAACCGACTACGGCTCCGCGCTCGACTGCACGCCAGAGGCTCCCAACGCGCAGAGCATGATGACCTTCTTTCCGGCGTTCACGGCGCTACAGATGGTGGTGCCGAAGTTCATCTACGCATGCAATCGCCGATACACGAAGATACTCAGTCCCTGGTACAACATGATAACCACGTTCATCTACGGTGGTATCAACCAGTACGGCGAGACGGTCGGCAACCTGTGCGCCGATCTGAACGGGATGAGCGGCGGTGCACGCGAAGACGCCGACGGCGAGAATTCAATCTCCCCGATTTTCGCGGCGATGACCGATCTCGGCGAGCAGGAGCTTCTCGAGGAAGAGACCCCTATAGTCAAAATCGTGCCGCATCGCCTGATGACCGACAATTGCGGCTTCGGCAAATTCCGCGGCGGGACCGGCTACCAGATGATCGCGACCGTGCGCCGCGCCGACGCGTTCGGCTTCATGACTACCTGCGTCGGCTCCAAGTTTCCCTCGACTTACGGGCTGTTCGGCGGATACGGCGCGCCGACCTATCCGCTGTGCAAGGTAAAGGGCGTGGACGCGTTCGAGAAGCTCAAGGATCTTCCCGAAGAACGATGGACGGTCGCGAGCATCATGAACGAGCGGCCGTTCGAGGGAGCACGCTACTCGACCCATCACATGGGTATGCAGTTCGAGCTCGTAAAGCAGGGCGAACTCTACATGATTGTCCAAGGCGCCGGCGGAGGATACGGCGACCCCTTGGAAAGAGATCCCGGCTCGGTCGTCAAGGACCTGCGCGACGGCCTCATCTCCGAATCCACCGCGCGCAGGATTTTCAAGGTGGCGTTCGACTCTCGCACGCTCTCGGTTGACGCGAAGGAAACCGAAAATCTGAGAGCTGCGGAGCGCGAGGAGCGCAAGCGCCGCGGGCGTCCGTACGACGAATTCGTCAAGGACTGGGTCCGTCCCGCGCCGCCCGAGGACCTTCCGTACTACGGCGCCTGGGACGACCGCGAGACGATCTACCTGGGCTCGCCTGACCAAAAGGCGCCGAGAAACCAGGCGCTGGGTGTCACGATGCCCGACCCGCGCGACGTGCGAATCGCGCAACTGGAAGAGATGCTGCGCAAGGCCGGTATCGCTATACAGGAGTGAACGCGGCGCGCGGACGTCGTCTCTGAAACGCGATGCTCGAAATCGACAAGACGATTTGGATCGGCCTCGCCCACGGCGTGGAAAGTGTGTCCGGCAAGGGCGCGGCGGTATGGCGCGACGCGGCTGCGATGCGAAAGGCGCTCGGCGAACTGGTCAGCGTTTTGCCCGTGACCCACGGCCAAATCGATCTCGCCGCGCTGCTCGGCGCGGACGCCAACGCGCCCGAGGCGTGGCGCACGATGCTCGAGGGCAAATCGGAAAGCGCGATGGGTGAACTGGCGGTCGCAATAAACGACGCGTTTCGCCCGCCGAAAATCTGGGGCGTCGCCCTGCCCTGCCCCGGTGCGCTCGCCGCGACGCTCGGCGATGCCTCGGAACGCGGCGCCCTTAAGACCGGGATGCAGATGGCCGCGCGGCTTCGATTGTTCCGCGACGCCGGCGCTTCGTTCGTTACGATCGACCTGCCGGACTCGAACTTCGCCGGGCAGGAGCGCGCGCTCAAGCCCGTCCTGCGCAACGCGGAGATGTACGGATGGACGCGGGCGTTATGCGTCCCGGCGCTCGCGGATACCGCCGGACTCGAAGGTCATGCCGATGCGGTTCTCGCGCTCCGCGCCGACGTAGCCGAGCTTGACGAAAGGTGGCAGCACGGCTCGGCGCTCGGCGGAGGGCTTACCCAGGAAATCTGGAGCGGCGAGAAGCTCGCGCCGCGGAACTCGCCACGCTTTCTTCTGTTCGGCCGGATACCGAGAGATACGCCGGCGCACGCGATAGTGGAGGCGGCGCGAATGATTTCCTCCTGGGCGGCGTGATTCCAAACCAAAGCGCTTTTCGGGTCTTGGATTACGACCGCGTACGTCGACTAACCGCGAGTAACCCTTACCTCACTTCAACCATGGTGCAAGTCAAGTGATATTAGAGCTTCCGATGAATCGTTGGACCGTGCTCGAGGTCATCCGCGAGCAGGCAAAGCGCTACGGAGAGCGGGAATTTCTGCGCTACGAAGACGGTTCCACGCTGTCCTTCGCCGATCTCGACCGCCATTCCGCCGCGCTCGCCGGGGGCCTCGCCAGACTCGGAGTGCGCCAGGGAGATCGCGTCCTTGCGCTGCTCTTCAACCATCCCTCGATGCTGCTTGCGCTGGCGGCGGCGAACCGGCTTGGAGCGATCTTCGTTCCCATCAACACGGAGTTGAAAGGCGCATTCCTGGAGCATCAGATGCGCAACAGCTCTCCGCGCGCGGTAATCGCCGACGCCTCGCTCTTGCCGGTTCTCGCCGCGATCGATCTTGACGCCTGCTCGGTCGAAACCGTGCTGACCGTCGGTCCGGTCGAAGCCGAACAGTCGTCGGTGCTCGGCAAGCGCGGCGTCATGCCGCTCGATAACCTGTTCGCGGAAAAGCCGCTTTCATCGCCGTCCGCCGAGCCGGCGCCGCGCGACATATCGACCGTGATTTACACGTCGGGCACCACTGGCCCGTCAAAGGGCGTGCTGATGCCGCATGCGCACTGCGTTCTCTTCGGCCGCAATCTCGCCCGAGTGCTGGAGCTCGCGGAAAGCGATATCTACTACGTCTGCATGCCGCTGTTTCACACCAACGCGCTGTTCATGCAGGTGTTCGGAAGCCTGATGGCGGGAGCACAGGTCGCGCTGGTGCGGCGCTTCAGCGCCTCGCGATGGGTGGAAGATGTCCGCCGCTATCGCGCGACGGTCACCAACGCGCTCGGCGTGATGCCCGAGTTCATCTATCGGCAACCGCCCACACCACACGACAATGACAATTCACTGCGCAAGATGATGGCGGTTCCGATCGCGAAGGAATGGGGCGCGGACTTCGAGTCGCGTTTCGGAGTCAACTTTGTCCAGGGATTCGGCCTCACCGAAAGCAACATCGTATGTTACACCTCGCCCGACGAGAGGCTCGAGCCCGGATGCTGCGGACGCGTGCTCGACGACTGGTTCGAGGTGAAAGTCGTCAATCCCGAAACCGATGAAGAGTTGCCGACCGGCGAAACCGGCGAGATCATTATGCGCCCGAAGCATCCGTGGTGCTTCATGGCGGGATACCTCGACATGCCCGAACGCACCGTCGAAGCGTGGCGCAACCTCTGGTTCCATACCGGAGACGCGGGACGTTTCGACGACCGTGGCCGGCTTTTCTTTATCGACCGAATCAAGGATTGCATCCGCCGGCGCGGCGAGAACATCTCTTCCTACGAAGTCGAGCAGTTGCTAAATACGCACGCCGGCGTCGCGGAGAGTGCCGTGGTTGGCGTTCCGTCGGCCGTCCCGGGCGGCGAGGAAGAAATCAAGGCATACATCGTCACCAAACCCGGCGCACTGCTCGCGCCATCGGAGCTTCTTGAGTTTTGCGTCGAAAGGATGCCGCGCTTCGCGATTCCGCGTTACGTCGAGTTCCTGAACGAACTTCCCAAGACCCAGACCGGCAAGGTGAAAAAGCAGGAACTACGCGCGCGCGGCGTCACTGCCGCGACCTGGGACGGTGAACCCGCCACGCGCCAACGCCATTGAGACATTCACGACCGGCGGACTCGCCCCGTTAAGCTCCTGCACTTTTTTCAATGACACGTCATGCGACGCAGCCCCGCTGGAGTCCGCGAGCGCGAGCGTCGAGCCCAGCATGTCCGCGAGATAACTCAGCGTGCCGCTGGAATCGACGCGCTGGAAATACTCGTCGATGTTGAGTCCCGTCAGCATCGTCGCGGTCACGTTGGGAGGGCTGCTGCCGTCGAACTCCTCGACCGGGTTGAGGTCCGTCGTACAGATACTGCGTCATCAGTCCGTTAAGCGTGTTGT
>JAJYMR010000351.1 GCA_021786815.1 Deltaproteobacteria bacterium | reverse complement strand
CCGCGACGGCACCAAGCTCGGCTACGACTTGGAGATAACCCGCGCGGTCAGCGACGCGGTTTCGATTCCGGTGATTGCCTCGGGCGGCGCGGGCACACCCGAGCATCTGCGCGACGCGTTCACCATCGGAGGCGCCGACGCCGCAATCGTCGCCTCGATAGTTCATTACGGCGAGTATCCGATTCCCGAGCTCAAGCGCTACCTGCGCAGCTCGGGCGTTGAGGTGCGCGAGGCCGTGAAGCTGGAAAGGAGCGCCGCGTGAAGCTCGCGATCGTGGTCTCGGATTTCAATATCGACGTGACCTCGCAGATGCTGGAGCGGGCGCGCAACCAGGCCGAGCTGCTGGGAGCCGAGGTCGCGCGGGTGGTGCGCGTTTTCGGCGTGTACGACATGCCGGTCGTCGTCAAGCGATTGCTCCAGCGCAAGGACGTGGACGGCGTCGTGATGCTGGGCGCGGTGATCAAGGGCGATACCAAGCACGACGAGGTCGTTATCAGCGCCGCGGCGAACGCGGGCGCGCAGCTCGCGGTCGAATTCGGCAAGCCGGTGGGATTGGGAATAACCGGACCCGGGATGACGCGCGAGCAGGCGTTCGACCGGCTCGACAACGCGCGCAACGCGGTCGAGGCGGTGGTCCGCGTGGCACGGCTGCTCGCGGAACTCGGCGAATAGGACTTCATCCACAGCTGTTAAGAAACCCGCTGCCGCGCCGTTGAGAGCATGTATCGCGATTTCTATACTCCCTGAGGTCGGCAGACAGATGGGGGAAGGCGGAGGAGCGAGCGGAAGTTTTTCGACACGGGCGGCGGCGCGGATTCTCGCGGTGCCGCCCGAACGTATCCGCTACTGGGTCAGGCGCCGGTTCATCAGCCCGTCGGCCACGCGCGGACGGCGTTATCGTTTCGCCTTCAAGGATCTGCTCGTGATGCGGCTCGCGAAGGAGTTGCTCCCGAGCCGCCGTCATCTGGAACCCGTACAGCGCGCCGTCGAGCGCGTGCGCGCGATGGTCGGCGCGTCCCGTCCCGTAAGTTCGCTGAAGCTGGAAAATCTCGACGGAAGGATCGTGGTCCGTGACGGTCCAACCTGCTTCGAGGCCGAAACCGGTCAGATCATTTTTGACTTCGAGCAGCGTTTCGCCCGGGGCAAGGTCGACGACCGCTTCGGCATCGCCCGTGCCCGCGAACGTTTCGACGAAGCGCGCCGGCTGGCCGAGGAGGACCCGCTGCGCGCGCTTTCGCTCTACAGCAATCTGGCGACCCACGAGCCGGTCGGCTTCGAGACGCACATGCATCTTGCCGCCCTGCTCGAGGAGCAGGGTGACCTCGCCGGCGCGTTGCGCCATCTTTTGGGCGCGGCGTCGGCGGCTCCCGCCAATGCCGAGGTTTATATGAAGCTCGGCCTCATGTACCGCAAGCTCGGCGCGGCCGATCATGCGATACGCAGCCTTCTGCAGGCGGTCGAATGCGATCCCGCCCTGATAACGGCCCATCGCAACCTCGCCGACCTCTACGAGCAGGCCGGGCGCCAGAACGACGCGCTTCGCCATCTGAGCGCCATCCATCGCCTGCTCAAAGGCGGCGAATAACCGCCGCGCCCTGCACTCACGCGCACCGTTGAAACCGCGCAAGGCGCGGCGATAAGCTCATTTGCGATGGCTTCGCGCGATACGCTCAAACGGGTTGACGTTCTCCGCCACGAACTGAAGGCGCTTCGCTTCATCCTGGACAATTACCACTCCGGCGGGGCCGGGCGTTCGGAGATACCGCCGCGCGAGGATTTTTTCTCCGAGCAGAGCCGGCTCATCTATGACGCTATCGTGAGCTCGGAAAGCCGCGCCGCCGCCGAAGAGCGAATCCACGTTCTCGAACTCGACGACGTCGATATTGATTCTTTTCTCCGCCTGGGTGGCGAGCATTACTATACCTATCCGGCTTTGGTGCGCGAGCGCGCCGAGGCGATCCGCTCCGGCAGGCTCAAGGTCGAGAACGCGTGAGCAAGCCATCCGCCGAAGGCCCCGAAGAACTTCACTTCCTGCTCGAACGGGACGGCTCGCTCATCGTTTACCAGGAGAAGGACGCGTCGTGGACGGGCGTGCCCGCGTTTTCGTCCGAGGAAAAAGCCAGAGAGTTCGTCCGCGCGAGCAATCTTGACGTTGCCGAGATCGCTTCGCTTCGAGCCGGCGATACCGAGTCGCTTGCGGCGCTCATCAGGTCGGTCAAGAAGCGCGCGGTGCGCAACCTGCTCTTGGATCTCGACTATCGCAGCGGCAAATGCGTGATTGTCGAATTCGTCGGCGACGCGCTCGGCCCGAGGCGCGAATGGCAACTGACGCCAGGGAAACCGGGATGACAGCCGCGCGGCGGAGCGAACAGCCGGGGAGGGGCGCGATGAGTGTTACCGCGGCAGATATCGAGCTTGCCCGAAAACGCCTGGCCGGGATCGCCAAGCCGACGCCGCTTGTCGCGAGCGCGACGCTCGAGCGGATGTTCAAGGCGCGCGTCCTGATAAAGCCCGAGAATCTCCAGAAAACCGGCTCGTTCAAGATTCGCGGCGCGTTCAACCGGATCGCCGCGATGTCCGATGCGGAAAAAGCGCGCGGCGTAATCGCCGCCTCGGCGGGAAACCACGGGCAGGCGCTCGCCTACGCCGCGACTCGCGCGGGCATCAAGGCCACGATCGTGATGCCGCAGACGGCGTCGATCTCCAAGGTCGATGCGACGCGCAGCTACGGCCAGACCGTGGTGCTCGAAGGTGCGGACTACCAGGAGGCGCGCCGCGCGGCCGGGCGGCTCTGCGGAGAGAACGGTGCGCTGTTCGTTGACGCCTACGACGACCCGTTCGTGGTCGCGGGTCAGGGAACGATCGGGCTCGAAATTCTCGACGAAGTCACCCCCGACGTGATCTTCGTTCCGGTCGGCGGCGGCGGACTGCTTTCGGGAATCGCGCTTGCGGTAAAGGAGCGCGCTCCAAAGGTCGAGATTGTTGGCGTTGAAGCGGCGGGCTCTCCGCAATTGAGCCAAAGTCTCGCGGCGGGCGCGCCGGTTTCGCTGGGGCGCCCCGTCGATACTATCGCCGACGGCCTTGCCACGGGCAGGCTCGGCGCGATTCCGTTCGAGATAATCCGCGAGCGCGTGAGCCATGGGGTCACAGCCGACGATTTCGAAATCGGCGAGGCGGTCCTGCTGCTTCTCGAACGTCTCAAGCTTCTGACCGAGGGCGCGGGCGCGACGGCGCTGGCAGGCGCGCTCAAGGAACGCGAGCGGTTTCAGGGCAAGACTGTGGTTGTGGTCGTGAGCGGCGGCAATATCGATATCAACCTGCTCGACCGTATCATCGGGCACGGGCTCTCCAAGATGGGCCGGCTGTTCCGCTTCGCTACCGAACTGCACGATCGGCCCGGCGAACTGAGCCGGCTTCTGGCCACGGTGAGCGAAACCGGGGCCAACGTTCACGCGATCGTTCACGATCGCACCCGCCGCGACGTGCCGATCGGCGGCGCGCTGGTACAGTTGGAACTGGAGACACGCGGCGCTGAGCATATCGAGGCCGTGTGCTCCCATCTGAAGACCCGCGGCTATGTCATAAAACCCGAGTCCTGAGCGGGGACTGTTCTGCCGCGGCGAGCGTTGCGGTGCGCTTAATGCACGGCGCTTTTCGTCTGAAGGCGGATTTGACTATGCTTGGCGCGATCGCCGCGCGTGACGAGCCAGGAGTATGCAATGGATCTGAACTTCGCACCTGAAGAAGAGGAGTTTCGGCTCAAGGTCCGCAGGTTTCTCGAGGAAACCCTGCCCAAGTCCGGGCTCAAGCCCGGAACCGAAGGCCGCGCGGACAAGGAGTGGCTGGACAAGTCGAAGGCCTGGCAGAAAAACCTGTACGAAGCCGGCTACGTCGGCCTTTCCTGGCCAAAGGAGTACGGCGGCCAGGCGATGGACCCGGTCAGGCAGTCGATCGTCAACGATGAGATGGTGCGCGCCAACGCACCGTATCTGGTCGGCGGGTCGGGTCTCAGCATGCTCGGGCCAACGCTGATCAGTTGGGGCACCGAGGAGCAGAAGGCGCGCTTCCTTCCCAAGATCCTCACAGCCGAAGAAATCTGGTGCCAGGGTTATTCGGAGCCGGGCTCGGGTTCGGACCTTGCCTCGCTCAGGACTCGCGCCGAGGTCGTCGGCGATGAGTTTATCGTCAACGGGCAAAAGGTCTGGACCTCGAACGCGCAGTTCTCGCAGTGGATGTTCTGCCTGGTGCGCACCGATCCGGAGGCGCCCAAGCATAGATCGG
>JAJYMR010000001.1 GCA_021786815.1 Deltaproteobacteria bacterium | reverse complement strand
TATTCTGAAACAGCGCAGTGGTTCGCGGTGAAATGGTCTCGAAAGACGGAGTCTGGAAGAACCGCGCGAATCCCGCATGCAGATCCGTATTTGGCTCGGGTTTATAGAGCAGATTTATGCGCGGACTCAACTGGTTGCCCGAGACCAGGCCCGTCACTATGTCCCAGCGCAAGCCGGCGGTCAGGGTGAGCTTTGGGCCGATGTGCCAGATGTCCTGAAGATAGACGCCGGAGAGTATGTTGATTGCGTTCAAATTGTCGACGACCGAGAGCGGAATATCGCTGGTCTGCTGGCCGGAGGAATTGGCTGGAAACGTGAGCGACGTATCGTCCAATTGCACGCCGTATTCACCGAGATAGAACCCGGCGCTCAGCTCGTGTTGACCGACATCATAGGTAAGATCGGTCTGGAGCGAATTGGCGAAATCGCTGTGGAAGACCTGCGACGCAACGCCCTGATAAATCAGATCCCCGACATTGTCGGGATTAAACTGGATGGTGCTGTAGCGGCCCGTGTAAGCCACCTGATAGCTGATGTCGGGGCCGATAACGCCACTCAACGCCAGCACCGCGAAGTAGTAGTCCTGGTCCAGGCTCTCGTTGAGCGCGGTTGAAGGATAGCCCGACGGATTTATTCCAGCGAGCGCGTATTCGGGCGAAAGCCCGGGCTCGTTGGGCACCTCGCTGTTGTTGACCGAGATCCCGGTAAGCAGGGTCAGCTTGGTCGCCGGATTGAGCTGGTAGGAGAAATACCCGAATCCCTGGCCCTGGTTCGTGATGTCGTGAATCGGCGTCGGCCCCGGCGTTGCCGAACTGAAGGCCAGGTTGTCATGAAGAAATGTCCCGGTCACGAAATAGCTCAACGCCCCATGGCATCCGCCGTAAACGAAGCTCGGCTGCGTGGTTTCCCGCTGACCGCCATAGAAGCTCACGTTGCCGCCGGGCTCCGAGCACCCGTCCATGGTCTCGATGTCGAGCACGCCGGCGTCGCGATAGCCGTAGCTGGCGGGAAGAACGCCGTCGATGAGGCTGAGCCGTTTTATGAAGAAGCTGTTGAGCACCTGGCCGAAGCCGCTGAAACTGTCCAGCGGAAGCATGATGCCGTTGATGCGCCACTGAAGGTCGGCATGCTCGCCTGCAACGTGAACTTGCTGGTCCTCGTCCTGGACCACGCCCGGCATCTGAAGAAGCACCTGGTTAATCGGGGTATTTGCGCCTTGCGGCAGCGACGCGATCTCGTTTTGAGTAAGCGTGTACTGGCTGGTTCCCGTTTCTGAGACGGTGTTGCGCGGACGACTGACGCGCGCGGCCGTCACCCGAACGGTCAGCGCCGTCTCGGACGCCATCGCGATCTCAACCGGCTTTGCGCCCGCGCGAGTGACCGTCACGATCGACACACCCGTTCGAAAGCCGCTTTTCTTCGCCACCACCGCGTAGACTCCCGGCCACACACCCTCGAACCGGAATTGCCCCGCCTTGCCGCTTCGCGCTCGCGAGACGGTCGCGCCCTGCTGGTTCTGCAGGACCAATTCCACGTCCTTGAGTGGACGCCCCAAAGCGTCCTTGACCACGCCGTGAATGCCTGGCCGTGCCGAATTGCCAGCCGCGCGCGCCAGGAACTGTGGGAATCCGCAGCCGACCGCGATCAGCACCACGATCGCCCACTTCCGCATGGCGTTCTCCCTGAGTCTCGAACCGCCCCGCCCGAAGCGCGCCGCCCCGGGAACGGGCAAAGCCACGGACACCGCGCCATTGGCGCGATTCCGTTTTTTTCCAATCGGATTTTCTCAGTGAACCTTCGGAATCAGACCGAGGCGGGAGGAGCGCGCGTCAGCGACGAGCTGAAATCTATCCAGCGATAGCCGGGGGACGCCGCGGCCTGCGGCACGTCCACCGCGGGCTCGGGACTTTCGAACGCCGGCAGAGGCGACGCGCTTGCCGGGGAATGAAACGCGAGCAGGCATAGCGCGCACGGCGGAACCGGAGTCGTGAGTTCAGCCTGTCGGCTCGCCGCGCGCGTGAGTTGGTTGGGATGCGAATGGGCGGAGGCCGCAAGCTGGCCGAACAGAAGCAGAGCGGCGGCAAAGACCACGGTCGGCAGCCGGGCCACCATCAGCGGTCGTCTTCTCTGCTTAAGCCGAGTCATCTGCGCAGCGATCCAAGGCGGAAATATCGCGCTTCAGATTACACCCTGCTCTTTCAGCCGCTCAAGTTCCGGCGCGCCGAGCCCGAGATATTCGCCATAGACCTCGGCGTTGTGCTGTCCGTGCAAGGGCGCGGGTTTCACCTGAACCGGCGAATGCTCGAGTCTGACCGGGCATCCCGGCATCGTGAAATCGCCGCGCACGGGATGCTTCACGGTCGTCACCATCCCGCGTTCGCGCAGATGCGGGTCGTTCAGCAGCTCGACGCTGTCGAGCACGGCGCCGCACGGAACGCCGGCCTCGCCGAGTATCTTCATCACGTCGTACTTGGTCCGCTGGCCGGTCCATGAATTGATTATCTCGGCAAGCGCGTCGGCATTGTGCGAGCGCAAGCGCGGGTCCTTGAAGCGCTCGTCGTCGACGAGCTCCGGACGGCCCATCGCCTTGCACAGGCTCTCCCACATCTCGTGCGTGGTGCACAGGATGTAGCAGTAGTCATTGTCTCCGCCCGGCGCGCACTTGAAGATGTCGCCCGGACCGGCGCCGCCCAGACGATTGCCCGAGCGCGGCACGGGCTTGTGCGTCAGGTACGTGCCCATCATCGGCACCCGCACGAAATTCAGCACCGCCTCCTGCATCGCGACCTCGACCTTCTGGCCCTCGCCGGTGCGCTCGCGCTGGATATAGGCGGCGAGAACTCCGCACGCCGCGTGCATCCCGGTGCCGGTGTCGCCTATCGTCGGGCCCGGCTTGAGCGGCGGCGAGCCGGGGAACCCGGTCAACGCCATCGCGCCGCCAGAGGCCTGGGCAATCATGTCGAAGCTCTTGTAGCTGCTGTACGGTCCCGAGGTTCCGAAGCCCTTGATCGTCAGGTAAATGAGGCGCGGATTGATCTTGCGCAGCCGGTCGTAGCCGAGCTCAAGGCTCTCCAGCGTGCCGAGCGAATAGTTCTCTGCAAGAATATCGACCTTGCGGATGAGTTCGAGAAAGATTTCGCGGCCTTTTTCACTCTTGAGATTGAGCGTGACGGCGCGCTTGTTGGCGTTGAGCAGCATGAAGTAATACGAATCGACGCCGGGCTTCTCCGTCAGCAGCCATCGCCCCTGCTCGCCCATTTTCGGAGATTCGACCTTGATCACGTCGGCGCCGAGCCACGCGAGCATCTCGGTGCACGAGGTGCCCGCCTCGAACTGGGTCAGATCGAGAACCTTCACGCCAGCCAATGCCTTCTCCATCACGATGCCTCCTTGGAACCGCCTGATCCGCCGAACGCGGCAACGCCCTCCTTGACTGCGCATCGAACGGGGGCGCGTCGGGCTTTTGACACGTTTAGCGCCGTCGGCTCGCGGCGGGCAAGCGCCTGTGCAAAGCGGCTTTGCCGGGGGCTCGGCCGGAACGTGCTTAAGCGCGACGGCCCGATTTGATAGGTTTTCATCGAGGGAGCGGGCCGCCGCCAACAAATGCCAGAAGCACGCGCAAAACTCGCCCGTATCCGGGACGAACTGAACCGAATGTTTCTCGAACGCGCCGAACTTATCGACGGCGCGCTGACCGCGCTGCTTTCGGCGACCCATGTGCTCCTTATCGGTCCGCCGGGCACGGCCAAGTCGATGCTCGCTGACGAGTTATGCCGCCGTATCGAGGGCGCCAACTACTTTCAATGGCTGCTAACCCGGTTCAGCACGCCCGAGGAGATATTCGGAGCTGTCAGCCTTAAGGGACTGGAAGAGGACGACTACCGGCGCGTCACGGCGCACAAGCTGCCCGAGGCGCATATCGCGTTCCTGGACGAAATTTTCAAGGCCAACTCCTCGATCCTCAACGCGTTGCTCACGATTATCAACGAGCGCGTGTTCCACAACGGGCGCGAGCGCCTGCGCGTGCCGCTAATCACGATGTTCGGCGCGTCCAACGAACTGCCCGACGAAGAGGAACTGACCGCGCTGTACGACCGCTTCATGCTGCGCTTCATGGTCGATTACATCGTCGAGGATTTCCGCTTCCTCAAGATGCTCGAAGGTTCGCGCGCCGAGTCGCGCACGACGCTCGCTTTCGCCGAACTAGAATCCCTGAGGGCCATGGCCGAGCGCACGGCGATTCCGGCGCGAATCCTGAAAACGATCGCGGAACTGAGACGCG
>JAJYMR010000325.1 GCA_021786815.1 Deltaproteobacteria bacterium | reverse complement strand
GCGGGTGAGGGTCCAAAGAAACAAATTTGTTCGTCGCCTACGGTCCCGCGATGCGCGAATGCTCATAGCGCGCCCGGCAAACTATCTGCACAGGACTTTTCATTGAAGCCCCTCGCCCGGCGCAGAGCGACGAACGGGGCGACCCCTACGCCGGGTTCTGCGTCATCTCCGCTTGCGCCAGGGCGCGAGAGAAGCGTCGCAAATCCCCTGAGCGGCCGGCGGTTATCAGCACGTCGCCCTCCTTGAGCACACGGTCCGGCACGGGCGGGATGAATCCCTCTTCGGCGTCTTCCGCGTCGCGTATCGCCAGCACCGAGACCCCAAAACGCGCGCGCGGGTCAAGTTCCCTAAGCGTCGCTCCCTTCGCCTCGGCCGGCACGACCACCCGCGTGATCCTGTAACCCGTCGCCCAGAAGATGTTGCTGTCCTGCGTGCCGAGCGTCGAGAGCGATACGCTCACACGGTTGAGCGCCTTGCCGATATCCTGGCGCGTCACGATTCCGAGGAACCGTCCGCCGTGCGGATGCTCGGTTACCGGAAGCTCGTCGACCCCCTCGGTCTCCATCGCCTGCCCCGCCTGGTCGAGGCTCGATTCGGGCGTGACGCTCGGATAATTGCGCCGGCAGAGGTCGAAGGCGTTGACGAGCGGCGACAGTTCCTCGCGGCTGCCGAGTGTCCGGACCAGTTCGCGTATCATGATAACTCCGGCGAGCCCACCTTCGTCGTCGAGCACCGGAAGGGTCCGCTGATGCGTCTCGCCGGCGACACGCAACACGTCGCCAAGCTTCGCGCTGCCCGAGACCATCGTCACTTCCTTGGTCATCACGGAGCCGACCGGAATCTGGCTGAGCGCGATACGCTCCTGATCGACGTGAAGCGTCTTGCCCTCGCGCGCGAGCTTGTAGGTGTCAATCGATTCCGGCTCGATTGCGCGAGCGACCGCCAGCGCCGCGATCGTCGCGATCATCGCCGGTATCGCGACCGTGTAGTTCTGCGTCATCTCGAAGAGCAGGAACAGCGCCGTGAGCGGCGCGTGCGTGGTCCCGGCCAAAAACGCGCCCAGCGAAACCAGCGCGTAGGAGCCGCGCGGCCCCGTCAGGTTCGGCATCAACGTGGCGAACAGATGATGGAACGTCCCGCCCGCCATCGTGCCGATAAAGAAAATCGGGCCGAACACGCCGCCCGGCGCGCCGCATCCGAGCGACAGGCTGCTCGCGGTGAACTTCGCGACCGTGAGCGCGAACAGCAGTCCGAAAGCCAACTGCCCCGCCATCGCCTGGTTGATGATCGGATACCCGTCGGAGAGATTCTGCGGCAGCGGAATCGCGATCAGGCCCACCGTGGCGAGCCCAATCGCAAGCCGCGCCCAGTCGGGCACCTTCAGTCGGCGGAAGAAACTCGCCGTGCCGTAGAAGAACCGGATGTAGGCGGCGCTCAGCAGTCCCACGCCCACGCCCATCAGCCCGTACGTGATCATCTCCCAGTAGCTTTTGAGCACGAACGGCGGAACGACGAATATCGCGTGGCTGCCCTGAATAGTGCGCGCGGTGACGACGGCGCTCGTGGTGGCGATGATCAGCAGGGTCAGGTTGGCGACCTCGGCGTGTCCGAGCAGCACGATCTCCTGCGCGAACATCAGGCCACCGATCGGCGCGTTGAAGGTGACCGCGATCCCGGCGCCCGCGCCCGCGGCGACCAGGACCTTGATGCGCTCGGTGGTGAGCTTGCGCGCCTGCGCCACCATCGAACCGATCGCGCCGCCGATTTGTGCAATCGGGCCTTCGCGCCCGACCGACGCGCCGCATCCGAGCGAAAGCGCCGCGCCGGCGGCCTTGACGAAGATCCATCGCCGCTTGATGCGCGCGTTGCCCAGGTTCACCTGCTCGAGGAAGTTCGGGAATCCGTAACCGAGCGCATCCCCCGGGAAAAACCACGCGAGAATCAGCATCCCGATTCCGCCCGTCAGCAGGACGATCGGGACGAAGATCAGGAAAAATCCGCCGTGCGGAATCCCAAGCGCCCGCCATTCCACGTCGCGGAAACCCCACGAGAAGAAATCGATGAGCAGGTTGAAGCCGAAATGGCCGAGCGCGCTCAGCACTCCGACAAGCACGGCGAGAAAGATCAACTGTACGTATTCGAACTGATCGGCGCGAAGCCCGGGGCTTGAAAGTTTCATTCCTCTTCCGAAAGCCAGTAGCGGTCCGTCATGAAGCGGCTCGGATGCCGAGAAATTTTCCGACCGCGCCGAGGAATTCGTCGAGCTGGTCGTGATGCACCCAGTGGCCGGCCTTCTGGATGGTGACGATCTCGGCGCCCTTGAACGCGCTGGTGCGGCCGTCCTTTTCCCAGTCGCCGGTCCACGATTCGCTTCCGCGGATAAGCAGCGTCGGACACGCGATCCGCTGCCATATCTCCATCGCGTCCTTGAGGCTGAACAGGTAGGGCGAAGTGGCGCGGACGTAATTGTCGAATTTCCAGGAATAGGTGCCGTTCTCGTTGCGGCGCACGCCCTGGAGCGTCAGATGGCGCGCCTGGTCCACGCTCAGATGCGGATTCGCCTCGCGCATGCGCGAAAGCGCCTCGTCGATCGTCCGGTACTCGCGCACATTGCGGCGCGAAAGCGCCTGCATCTCGCCTACCCAGTGGCTCATGCGCTCATGGGCGGGGATCGTGCGGATCATCGACGGCGGAGGGCCGAGTCCCTCGATCGAAACAACCTTTTCGACCGTGCCCGGAAACACGCCCGTGTACTGGAGCACGATTCCACCGCCGAGCGAATGGCCGACGAGCGTGACCCGCTGATTACCCATCGCGTTCAGCAACTGCGCGAGGTCGAGCACGTAATCGACCATCGCGTAGCTTCCGCCCACGGCCCAGTCGGAGTCGCCGTGCCCGCGCAGATCGGGTGCGATCACGTGATAATGCTTTCTCAGTGCGAGCGCGGTCCAGTCCCAGTTGCGCGAATGGTCCCGGCCGCCGTGGACCATGATCATGAGCGGCTTGTCGGGATTGCCCCAGTCCACGTAATGGAGCTTGAGGCGCTGCGAATAGAAATAATGGGAAGTCGGTCCGATTATGCTTTCAGCCATTGGCCTCGGTTGTCTTTTCGCTACGTCTCGTGCCGGCCGCGAAGGCCACAGTCAGCAAGAATAGCAGCATCTGTCCGCGAAGATTAGACGCAGGCGGCGGAAACCATCCCGGGCTTCGGCGCGTATGCGCGGCTGACCGCGCCCTTGCGCATCCATTCACTGCCAACGCGCGCCCACGCTGCCTACGAGGTCATCGTGGGATACACGTCGTCGAGCGCGGCGCGTGCCGTATTCACGATGAAATCGACTTCCTGCTCGCCAATCACGAACGGCGGCGTGATCATCATCGCGTCGCCGCCCGCCGCCCCCGCCATCCCGGTCGCCGGATAAAAAAACATCCCGCGCCGCACCGCCGCGCCGAGCACGCGGCTGGCGCATTTCGCCTCAGGTGGGTACGGGACGCGCCGGTCGCGGTCGCGCACCAGCTCGATACCCCAGAACAGGCCTGCGCCGCGGATATCGCCGACCATCGGATGGCCCGAAAGCCGCTCCTTGAGTTGAGCCCCGAGATGCGCGCCAAGTTCGGCCGCGTGCTCGACCAGGCGCTCGCGCTCCATGATTGCGAGCACGCCGTCGGCGAGCGCGCAGGCAAGCGGATGGGCGCTATAGGTGAAGAACATGAAGTCGGCGTGGGCGCTCTCGCACTTTTCGACCAGGCGCTCGTCAACCGCGATCATGCCCATCGGGACGTAACCGCCGGTCAATCCCTTTCCGCCGACGATGATATCGGGCTTGACATTCCAATGCTCGACGGCAAAGCGCGCTCCGGTGCGCCCGAATCCCGTCATCACTTCGTCCGCGATAAGCAGGACGCCGTGACGGTCGCAGATTTCACGAAGGCGCGGCCAGTATTCTCTGACCGGCGGGACGGCGCCGCCGCTCGCGCCCATCATCGGCTCGGCGATAAACGCGGCAACGTTGCGCGCGCCCTGGCGCTCGATTTCGCGCTCGAGCGCCTCGGCGCAGTCGATATCGCACGACGGATAGGTCTTCTCGAACGGGCATCGGTAACAGTACGAGGGCTCGATCTTCGGCCAATCGAACAGCACGTGCTCGTAATCGGCCCGGCGCAGGCTGCTTCCGGCCGACAACGCGCCCATCGTGTTGCCGTGATAGGAGAACCGGCGCGAGATGATCTTGGTGCGCGACGGCTCGCCGCTCACCTTGTGGTAAAGGATTGCGAACTTGAGCGCC
>JAJYMR010000157.1 GCA_021786815.1 Deltaproteobacteria bacterium | reverse complement strand
GATGACGACTGGCGCGTGCTTTAGTTGCGCGGTGCCGAGCGGGGCGACCAGCGCGTCCCACTTCTCAGGGGGCGAGGAGTCGCGAAACATCACGATAGCGCGCAGCGCCTGCACGTTGCCCCAGAAGGAGGCGAGGCGCGCTGCCTCGAGCATCTTCTGGATCTTCTCGCGTTCGACGTTGCGGGAGGGATTGTAGAACCGTATCGTGCGCCTGATCCCGATAGCCTGTTTCAATTCCATTGGGCCGTTCTCCCTCTGCTAGCTCGCGTTGGCCGGCGCCGCAGACGCCTTATCGCGATCCCATGTGGTCGCGGTCACGCCTTGCCTTTTGAGCACCGCTTTCTGCACGCGATGGGTTTCGGTCTTGGGCAGGCTTTCGCGGAAGTCGATGTAGCGGGGCACCATGAACTTCGCCATCCGCTCCTCGCAAAAGCGCACCAGCTCCTCGGGCCTGAGCGTATGTCCCGGGCGCAGCACCACCGCGATCATGACGTCGTCTTCGCCCAGTTCGGACGGTACGCCAAAGGCGCCCGATTCGAGCACCGCGGGATGCTGGTTGACGATTTTCTCAACCTCGTACGACGAGATGTTCTCGCCCCGCCGGCGCATCGAGTCTGTCTTGCGGTCGGCGAAGAAGAAATTTCCCTCGGCGTCGCGATAGGCCATGTCGCCGGTGTAAAACCATCCGTCGCGCATCTTGCCGTCGGAGGCGTTGGGATTCTTGAAATACTCGACGCGCCGCGCGGCGGGATTATCTATCTTGAAGATGAGGTTTCCGGCTTCCCCGGTCGGACATTGGTTGCCGTTGTCGTCGATGATTCTCGCCTCGACTCCCGGCGGCGGTTTCCCCATCGAGCCTTTGGGCGCGGTGCCGGGATTGAACAGGCTGAATCCGCCGCCGTCGACCGCGCCGTAACCCTCCCACACGGTGACGCCGAAGCGTTTCTCGAACTGCTCCCACGCCCACGCGGGAGTCGCCGCGCTGAACACGAGGCGCACCGGATTATCGCGATCGTCGGGGCGCGGCGGTTGCTTGAGCAGGATCGGGATCATCGCGCCGAGTGCGTTGAAGGTAGTCGCCCGATGGCGGCGGATATCGTCCCAGAAGCGGCTTGCGCTGAACCTGCGCCCGAGCGCAACCGTGAAGCCGCCCACCAGTCCTCGAATCGTGCTCAAGAACAGCGCGTTGGCGTGAAACAGCGGCAGGCAGGTATAGAGGATGTCGTCGGGCTGATAACCCGCTGCGAACGCGGCGAACATCCCCATCGCGCGGTATCGGAACACCACTCCCTTGGGCAGTCCCGTGGTGCCCGAGGTGTACAGCAGTGAGGCAATCGCGTCGGGATTGACCGGGACGTTCGGTTCCTGCTCCGGCGCCTTCATCAGGTCGGCGAGCGTCGTCGCGCCGGGTGGGATCGTGAAATCTGCAGGCGCCTCGGCCGTATCGACGATCAGATGTTTGATCGCGGGAAGCTTCTCCCGGAGCGGAAGTATCGCCGGAAGGAGTTCGGCCGCGATGAACAGCGCTTTGGCCTCCGAGTGGTTCAGAATGTACTCGAGGCCTTCGCCTTTGAGCGCGGTGTTGACGGGGACGCAGTAGGCTCCGAGCTTCTGAGTAGCGAAGAAGGCGTAGAGCCAGTCGGGATGGTTCGGCATCATGAGCGCGATGCCGTCGCCGGGCGCGAGTCCAAGTCCGCTGAGGCCGTTTGCGACGCGATTGATGCGCCGGTTGAGCTGGGCGTAGGTTATCTTGTCATCCTCGAACAGCAGGAAGACCTTGTCGCCCTGACTGGCGGCCTTGTCACGCAGCACTTTTGCCAGCGAAAAAGTTTCCTCAGCCATCGTTCACCTACGCGGAAAAAATGTGGGCGCAGGAGGTGCCGCCGAAGCCCTGCATCGCGTGTCCGCCATTCCGATTGCCGAATAGTCGAGACCGGCGTCGGCAAGCGCCTGCCGTAGCGCCTGCTCGCCGAAATCCTCGAACGACATGCCCTCATGGCCGCCGAACACGGACATTCCGACACCGACCACGTACACGTCGGTAGTTCCTGTCACTGGTTTCCCTCCCGTGCGCAGGTTACGGGACCATTCGAAGCGGTTGCGATTTAGCCGAGCCCAGGCACACCCCGATAGCCCCACGCTGTGAAACGCAATTCCGATGCCTCGCGCACGGCCAGTGCGTGGATCTTTGATTTCGCCGCTCTTTGCGGACGTCTGCGGCGTTAAACGCGCAGTTATTATCGGCGTGGGCAAGATGAATCCGAACGATGCGTATGCTCCTTACGGAAACAAGATCGCGGACGTTTGCGGATTTCTTCGGGCGAGGCAGGCGGGGAGAGAGCGGAGCGCGGTTCTCCTTCTCGCAGCAAAGCGACAAGGTTTCCCGCGCTCCGCCAACGCCGGCGACGGCCGGGGGTTAACGGCCGAGCCGACGCAGCGCGTCCATCGAGCAGTACTCCTCGAGATAACGATTCTGATTGATGCCGAGCTTATATCCGCCCTGAATCTCCGGCACTATTTGAGCCCGCGTCATTCGCCGGGATTGGATATCCATGCTATGGAAGTACGACCAGCCGACCCACTCGTCAGGCAGGTCATTGTTCCACTGCACAGCATTAGGAGTTTTGCGGTAAGCGTCGCCGCCGCCCTGGTATAGCTGCCACGGTTTGCCCTGACGGTCGTACGCAACCATCGTGAACGGGTAAATCGTGCGGGCATCAAACCAAATTCTCTTCTTGCTTATCGGCGCGCGAGGATAGTGGGTCGGCGATAGTTCGCAGATGTAGCACTCGGGTATCAACTGGAGCTTGGCCCTGAAATACTTCTTGCCGGTTTTCCCGCCGCACGTCGGGAGCAGCCATCCTTTCTCCTCTACACGGCTGTTGCCGTGGACGCCTCCGAGTAGCGGTCCCTTGCCGATAATCTTGAAATCGCCCCAGGTGAGCAGCGGGTCGCCCGTCATCCACGCATCGCTCGCGAAAGTCGTCTCGCCGGGCAGCTGCGGCTCGAAGCGCTGATTGTTCGGGAATGTCCGCGTGCGCTTGAGCAGCGGCAGATAGCCGTAGAACTCAGGGAACAGACGCTGGTCGTAGGGAAAGATCTGAAGGAACGAGGTGCCCATCGTGTCTTCCGGCGCCGCGAGCCAGGCGGGGGAGTAGCGAAGCTGGCTCTCATGGCCGGGCAGGTACGGCTTGGGGTCGTTAACCAGGCGTCCGACCGTTAGATATTCGACGTAAAAGCTCTCGTACTCGTACTGGATGTTGCCGTCCGCGTCGGTGTTCCACTCGTGCACGCAGCCCATCTCGGAGTCCTGTTTGCTCCAGGCAAGCACATTCGAGTACAGAATTTCGAGGGCGTTCGTGGGCTTAGGGAAGGGCGCTCCACCGGTCCAAGGCTTGTGATCGAGAGTGTAGAGATTGCCGTCGGGGAAAATCTTGAATTTCCCCTGATTGTGGAACGTTGCGTCCAGGTACGCTTTGGGCACAAGCCAGTCGGCCTTGCGGGTTTGTGGAACAAGATCCGCCACGAGACCGTCGTGTTTGAACGCCCAGTAAGTGATGGGGTCAAGGATGTCCTTGACGAGGTCGACGTTCTCCGCGTTCAGTTCTTGCCCTTCTTTGAGCTTGCCCTTGGTGTATGCCTCGATTGAGAGCAACTCGGGCGGATAAGCCGCCTCGCAAGAGCCGGTGTTAGCGATGGTGTCGAACAGCGGTGCCAATACGCCGGCAGCCACGATTCCCTTTGCTGTTTGTTCGAGGAAATGTCTCCTCGTCCATCCCTCAGTGTACTTCAACAAATGCATAGTGTTTTTACCTCGAGGGCTTTGCGCTGTTGCTGACCGGCTCGACTTGCACGCACCGCGGAGGAGCACGCTATGGATTGGCATCAGCATGCCGTAGCCTCCGACAACTCGCAGGTTTGCTCGTCAGCCGGACCAAACCATCGAAACTCGCGCTTTAAAATCCCCAGTGCGAATAGACGCATCAGGTATGCCAATTAGATCGGGTTTCCGCCTTACCAAGTGCAGTGGTCCGCCGGGGCGTCTGGATATCGTTCGTTCGCAGGTAATATTCTGACGTGATGTCGCCGAGAGGCGTGTTTGACGCGGGCCCGTGAGCCTGACTCCAGCAGGCCTTGATAGTGATAATGTCGCTTCTCGCAGCGTTTCTATCGGCGTCAGATATGGCTCCGTTTGAAACACGGCCGCGAAGCGCTTCTGCTTGCATTTCCAATCGGTCTGGCCCGATGGGCCCCATCTGCAAGTCCCGATCGACACTGCCGGCTCGCA
>JAJYMR010000173.1 GCA_021786815.1 Deltaproteobacteria bacterium | reverse complement strand
CGCGGCCCGTCCCCTTGCTCCACCGCCCCACCAGGGGCAAAACATCAACCGACTCTACTTATGAATGCGGGTAAGTTGGGGTGCAGGCCACGGGTTACAACATTTACTCTGCCGCGCAGGTAAGTCCGCTTGGTTCGGCTTGACGCGAGAGCGCCTAGTTCGCTGCCCACGTCAGTGTCCAGTCCGCGCCGCGCCAAGCCGAACCAAGATTACTGTCGTTTTCGGGGAAAGTCCGGTTTTTCTGAGTGGCTCCCATCAGCGCCGCTGCCGGAGCAGGACCCGGCCAGACAGAGGGGCGATGAACCGGCATCCCTTTTTTTGGTGGAATTAGCCGAGTACCTCGGTTGGCCATCCGGTTACAACGACCGGGGGTATTTCTTACAACTGGGACTATTAGAACGGGCTTCTCTTGTGGGCTCAGGAACGAAACCGACAACCTTGGGTTTTATGCAACGGCGGCTCAAGAATGCCCCGGGAGCCGTCGGTGGGGTACGCCCGCCACGCCATCGCGTGGTTGCGGCCGGAGCTTCGCATTCCCGGAAAAGGGGACCCTTGCACATCATCGATTACAACCGCAGCGTCAAGGCCTAAGGCCCACGCCGCCACCTGCGCGCGGCTCAAAGCCCGCGACGAAAAGGCCCAGCGCGACGCGAAGACACTTGCCGAGGCCGTGGCGGAGGTGGAGCGCGAGCCCACCAGTCGCACCCGGCGTAAGGCGCGCGGGCGGTATTGTGGAGCCAGAGCTACTGCCTGGTCAGCCCGGGTGCGCGCGGCGCTCCTCATCTACGGCGTATTCGATTTTCCCGCCATGCTCGCGCGGGCCCGGGGCGACCGCTCGGCCGAGATGATGGCGCGCGGGTACCTGGCGGGCGCGTATCCGGCGATGCTCATTGACCCGCGCGTGAGCCCGCTCAGCGCGGTCAGGCCCGGAGCGCTTCCCAAAAGCTTCATAATCTGCGGCGCAGCCGACCCGCTCCTGCCGGACTCAAAGGCGATGGGCGAGGCGCTCCGAAGCGCGGACATCGCGCACGAACTGCACGTCCTCGACGAGATGCCGCACGGATTTCTCCAGATGGGCATGCTGTCGGGATGCGCCGAGGGGCTCAGGCTGATGTTCGATTTCCTAGGCCGGACTCTTTGAGGCGCGCGCCGCGCCGGGCCGAAACCCGAAGCCCGCGGCGCACCCGCTCACCAGTAGCGCACGCGGCCGGTATCGACGTGAACGAAATCAGAGTGCGGGTAATAGCCCACGCCGCCGCCGCGCAGCGACATCGCGGTTCGCCGTAGCGCGACCAGCGCGCGCCCCGGCACCCGGATGTCTATCGCCTTGCCCTGGATATGAAGGCTGTGAACCGCGACGCCTTCGCTGCGCGCGTGCAGCATCGCGTTGGTCGCGGGCGAGCGGTAGCCCGAAATCACGTCGAACGGCTTCGAGGTCTCAAGGTTGCGATGGATCCCGACCAGCAGGTCGAGCAGGCGCGGGTCGATCGTCTTGACCTGGCCGGTTCGGAAGTCGCGCAGAACGTAATTGATTTCGTGAAGCGCCTCGGGAACGTAATCGCCGTCTTCGAAGTAGGTGCGTTTGAGGCTTTCGCCGGTATGCAGGTTGTAGAAGGAAAGCGACCTTGGCTTCGTACCCGGCAGCCTTAGCGCGGCCATCGCCACGCCCGGAACCATCATCGGCACCGCGGCCATCAAGGCCGTTCTGACAAACCGCCGCCTGCTTATAGTCCCCGGCAAGGACTTTTCGTCGCGTGCGCCGTAACTCATCGCGCTCCGCCTCCAGACAGATTGCGCGCGGCCGTGACTTCCTGCGCGATTCCCTCGGCGCGTCTGACCACCCCCGCGGCGCGGTGCCAGTTAATCAGATTTTCGATGCGATTGGAACTAGCAATGAGCTTGATGACCGGGAGCGCGGGGCCACGCTTTCCATAGATGTCATGATGGATTTCGAGAAACACTTTTCCGTCGGGGAGCTTCGCGAGCAGGTACGGCTCGTAGACTATCTCGCCCCGATCGCCGATTTTGACGTTCTTGAAAAGCGCCTCGGCGTCGTCGGGATGGAGCCGGATGCATCCGTGGGTGCCGAAGGTGTAGATGCTCTCGGGCGCGTTGGTGCTGTGGATGCCGTAGCCCGGGATGCTCAGCCCGATGAAGTAGTCGCCGAGCGGATTGTCCGGACCGGGCGGGACGCGCGTCTCGACCTCGAAGCCGTTGCGCCGCATCTCCGCCTGTATCGAGACGGGAACCCGCCACACCGGATGCTCGCGCATCTCGAGGACCGAAAACGTGCGCCGCGGCGTCGGCCACGAGGGACGGCCAACCGCTGCCGGGTAAGCGCCGAAAAGCCGGCCGTTCTTGAAGAAGAACAGCATCCGCTGCGGAAGATTGAGGACGATCCCGTCGTGCAGTTCGAGCGGCACGATATGGCGGTTGTCGATGTGAAGCTTCTGCCCAGCGCGCAGCCTGGAGCTCCGCCGGATGTTGTTCTTCGCGGCGATCGTGCTCACGTCCTCGCCGAAGAATCCCGCGATCTCATAGAGCGTGTTGCCGGGTTCGACCGTGAACTCCTGCTCGCTGCCGACAATCGCGCGGCTCAATGGCTCGGCTCGCGCGGCCTCCTGCGCACGGGCTGGGCCGGCAAAACAGCTCGCCAGCATCGCGGCGCCAAGCCAGAGAAGCAGCAGCCTTCGCACAGGCCTATGAAGCGCCGGTTCGGTTGCGATCCCTAGCACCGTTCAGCGCTCTCCGCCGCGTTTGAGCTTTTTCAGCGCCTGCTCGACGCCCGCCAATCGGCGCGGGATCGGTTTTCCCTGCAGCCGTTCGCCGAGATAAGTGCCAAGCGCGAGCAGCAGATGATGCGAGTGCGCGTTTCGCACCGCGGTCCGAAAGCCCGCCGCGTCCTGCGCATTGTTGATTGCTAGCTTCAGCATCCTGAGCGCGAACGGTTCCGATTCCGCGATTCTCGCGGCAAGCGCCATCGTTTCCTCCTCGAGCCGCTCGCGCGGCACGACCATGTTGACGAAACCGAGCCGTTCCGCCTCCGCCGCTGGCACGAACCGGCTCTGGTAGAGAATCTCACGCGCTTTGCGCACGCCGATATCCCACGGAATCGAGAAGTACTGGAGCAGCGAAGGCAGAAACATCGCGTCCTCGGACGCTACGATAAGATCCATCGCCGAGGCGATCATCCATCCGCCGAAGATGCAGTAGCCCTGGACCTGGGCGATGGTGGGTTTTTCGACGTCGCGCCATTTGAGCGTCAAGTCAACGAACAGGTCCCACGAGCGCTTGTGCTGCCCGCGCACGCTCGGCTGATACGGGCGCCGCTCGGCGTCTTCACGCTCCTCGGCGGTTCCGAGGTCGTGCCCGGAGGAGAAATCCTTGCCCTCGCCGGCAAGAACGATTACCCGCACGTCGTCGTCGGCCTCGGCCTCGGCAAACGCGCGATTCATTTCTTCGAGCATCACACGAGATTGCGCATTGTGGTAACGCGGGCGATCCATGACCACCTTGGCGATTCGGCCGTTTTTCTGGTACCTGATTTGCTTATAAGGCATGAGCCGTGTCTCCCCGGCGACATACAGCGCGACCGTGACCCCATTTGCTCGACAGAGGCGCTTACGTAGAATTTGCCTTTAACGACGCTTATGACAAGGGGTGTCACCAGATTGCTTCGCACCGTCGTCGTCGCGGCGATGGCTGCAGCGATACTGACCGCGCTTGTACCGCGCGGATTGCCATCCCAGCACCACCCAGTGCCCGGGATTTGGGTGCATGGCACACGTGTCCGTGTTCAGCGCGACGTCGCACCGGTTGGCGCAGTTGACACGGCGCGAATCTGCCGTCCACGAATCGAAGTCGGCCTCATAGATCCGGACGCTGCGCTTTCCTCTATTCGCCGCATCCTGATTAAAGCCGAGTTCCTGCGCGCGCCTCCCCTTCCTCTCTAAGTTCCGTCTGAAAAACCGGCGTCAGTGCGTGCCGGAGCGTGCGGTTTAGCCGCCGCCGCTCGAAAGGCGTCTGCACGAGCGCCTGCCAATAACCGGAAGCCGGCACCTGGATGTGCCGCAAAACGGGGAATGAAACCCGAAAAGGGGTAACGGACCAATGCTCCGGCCGTTGCGCCATTGGAAAAATCCTCTACCGCTGATTCTCACAGCGCTCGCGGCGTGCATGCTCGTCCCGCTCTGGGCGGGCATGTCACGCGCGGCCGAGCAGCCGACGCTGCCGGCGCAGACGGTGACGCCTGCACCCGTGCCTGTGGCTCCTGCGGCACCAGTGGTTCCT
>JAJYMR010000263.1 GCA_021786815.1 Deltaproteobacteria bacterium | reverse complement strand
CGATCTTTTCTTCTTTTACGGTTATGCGGGCGCGGCCGCGCTGGCCGGGCGTGACCGTTGCCGCGGTGGTGATATCGCCCTGGCCGAGATCTTCTTCCAGAGCGCGTTTCAGAAGGTCGTGAACGTTGAGCTGCCGGAAGAGTTCCATAATTCCCGCGTCAGGAGCCGGAGCGCTCCAATTGCCGCAACTGGCCGTCGAGCATATCGCGCTGGGCGGACAGATCGAGGAATCGCTCGTGCATTTCGTCCTGCTTTTCTTGCGGGACTTTTGCGCGAAACTCGGGATTGTTCCATCGGGCCTCGTGCTGCTCGATATATTTCTGCACTTCGGCGCGTTTCCTGGCCAGTTCCTGGCCCGCCTTGTCGAAGTCGAAGCCCGCGGGCGCCTCGACCCACACCTGGCCCCATTTGAGCGCGTCGGAAGCCGAGCGCGCGGGTGGTTTTCCGTTGAGTTCGATATGCTCGAAGCTCTCCAGCTTGCCGAGCATCATCGCGTACGGCCGCCAGGCCGCAAAAGTCGCCTCCGCGCCCGCCTCGGAACGAAAGCCGATAAAGGCTTTGGCGCGCTGACCCGGATGGAACCCGAGCAGCGCACGCAGGCGATTCACTGCGACTGTCGCCTCGATACATCGGTCCATCGCGATGCTTTCCTCGCCGGCAAGCGGCTCGGCGGCGGACGGCTCGGGGAACTTTGCGACGACCAGATGCTCGCCGAGCCCGAGCTCCCGGATATAGGGCCGGATCGTCTGCCAAATCTCCTCGGTCACGAACGGCATGAACGGATGCAACAGGCGCAGCATCCTGTCCAGGCATCGCACGAGCACCCAGCGCGCCGCGGCCTGGGCCTCGCCTCCAGCCTTGAGGGCGTCCTTGGAAAGCTCGATATACCAGTCACAGAATTCGTGCCACGCGAACTGGTACACTGCCATCGAGGCGATGTTGAACTCATACGCGTCGATAGCCGCTGTAATCTCGCGAGTCGCCCTGTCGAGACGGCTCAGGATCCATCGGTCGGCAAGGCTGAGCTTTGCGGTTTCCACCGCCTTGACGGAAGCCTCGGCGCCTTCGAGATTCATCAGGACGAAGCGCGCCGCGTTCCAAATCTTGTTGGCGAACGCGCGCGAGGCCGCGAGCCGGTCTTCGGAGAGGATCACGTCGCGTCCCTGGACGCTCAGTTGCGCGAGCGTCAGGCGCAGCGCGTCAGTGCCGTAGCGATCCATCAGGTCGAGCGGATCGACCACGTTGCCGCGCGACTTGGTCATCTTCTTGCCGTACTTGTCACGCACGAGCGGCGTTATATAGACGTCGCGGAACGGCACCTCGTCCGTGAACTTGAGCCCCATCATCATCATCCGCGCAACCCAGAAGAAGATGATGTCGAAGCCCGTGATGAGCAGGCTCGTCGGATAATAGCGCGCGAGTTCCGGCGTTTGGTCGGGCCATCCGAGCGTCGAAAACGGCCACAGGCCGGAACTGAACCACGTGTCGAGGACGTCTTCGTCCTGGACGATATCCGTGCCCGAGCATTCCTCGCATCGCTCAGGGCGCGACGCGGCGACCATCAGATGGTTGCACCGGTCGCATCGATAGGCCGGTATCCGGTGGCCCCACCACAACTGGCGCGAGATACACCAGTCGTGGATGTTCTCCATCCAGTTGAAGTACGTGTTCTCCCAGAACTTCGGCACGAACCGGGTGCGGCCGTCGCGCACTGCGGCGATCGCCTTCTCCGCCAGCGACTTTACGCGCACGTACCATTGCTCCGAGAGCATCGGCTCGACCACGGTATCGCATCGCGAGCACGTTCCGACCGCATGCGTATGCGGCTCGATCTTCTCGAGCAGCCCCTGGGCCTCGAGATCCGCGACGACTTTTTTGCGGCACGAATCGCGATCCATCCCGCGGTACGCTCCCGCGGCTTCGTTCATCAGGCCCCGCGTATCCATCACGGACACCTGCTCGAGTCCGTGGCGGCGTCCCATCTCGAAGTCGTTGAAGTCGTGCGCCGGGGTTATCTTGACCGCGCCGGTGCCGAATTCGCGCTCAACCGCGGCATCCGCGATGATCGGGATCTCGCGCCCGACGAGTGGAAGCTTGAGCTTGCGGCCCACTATCGAACTGAAGCGCGCGTCCGCGGGATTCACCGCGACTGCGGTGTCTCCGAGCATCGTCTCCGGCCGCGTGGTCGCCACCGTGATTGCGCCCGAGCCGTCCGCGAACGGATAACGGATGTAATACAGGTGCCCGCGCGTCTCCTTGTGATCGACTTCGAGGTCGGAGAGCGCCGTCTCGCATCGCGGGCACCAGTTGATGAGCCTGCGATCCTTGTAAATCAGGTTCTCGCGGTAAAGCCGGACGAAAACCTCGACCACCGCGCGCGAGAGCCCCGGGTCGAGCGTGAAGCGCTCGCGGCTCCAGTCGCACGACGCGCCGAGGCGGCGCAGTTGGTTGAGAATCCGTCCGCCATAGGTCTCCTTCCATTGCCAGACCCGCTCGACGAATTTTTCGCGGCCAAGCAGATGGCGGGTTTTGCCTTCACGCGCGAGATCCTTTTCGACCGCGTTCTGGGTCGCGATACCGGCGTGATCGGTGCCCGGCACCCAGAGCGTGTTGTAGCCCTGCATCCTGCGCGTGCGGACGATTATGTCCTGCAGCGTTACGTTGAGCGCGTGGCCCAGATGGAGCTGCCCGGTTACGTTGGGCGGCGGGATGACGATCGAAAAAACCTTGCCCCCGCGCGACGGGTCAGCCTTGAAGTAGCCAAGGTCGATCCATCGCTGGAACCATTTTTCCTCAGCCGATTTCGAGTCGAAGGTCTTGGCCAGTTCCAAGATGCGCCTGCCGAATAAGCAATCTTACAGTCAAGAAGAGGGCGCACGCAGCGCGCCCTCGGTCGAATCTTATTGACAGGCCGCCGGCCTATGCAAGCCACGACGGCTCGCGCGACGTGCAATCCTCACGCGGGGCATGCGAGCGCCGCTTCGCTACATTGAACCGGGAGTTGCCCACTCCGCAGCGGTCTGATTTTCTGGCATAGGTAAACGATACGCCGGCGTGTGTGCGAGGCTGGCGTCGGAGCGGCGTCCTATCCGCGCGCGGAATTGCTTCGTGGGAATCACGTTACTCTTCGACCTTGATGATACGCTCGTTGCCGAGGAAGCCTCTGTCGAGAACGCTTTTCGTGCGACGTGCGAGATCGCCCGCGCACGCTTCGGAGCCGATCCTCATGCCCTCTA
Organism: Deltaproteobacteria bacterium; assembly: GCA_021786815.1. GTDB lineage: Bacteria > Desulfobacterota > Binatia > Binatales > Binataceae > DTIX01. Next base: position 1,092 of record JAJYMR010000263.1, on the reverse strand, counting down.
TAGCGCCATCCGGAACCATTCCTCGCGGCTCTGGCACGGCTCGCCGACGTACGATTACGCGAAAGCGATCGGAATCGCGTCGTGGGAAGGCTTGTGGGGCCGTTTCACGGGCGACGAGCCAAACCTGAAAGCGCTCAGCGAATGGGTTCCCGCGTACAGGCGTGAGGCGTGGGCGTTGGCGCTCGGCGAGGCGGGCGTGGAAGACGCAGGAATTGCGCAGGAACTCAGCGAATGCTTCATCCGGGAGCGTCGGCGATGCCACGAACCGTTTCCCGAAACGCGCGCGGTGCTCACGAGGCTTAGCCGCTCGTGCCGGATGGCTCTGGTGACCAACGGCGCGCCCGACGTACAGCGCCAGAAAATCGCTGAATCGGGGGTCGCGCCCTTCTTCGACAAAATTCTCATCTCGGGCGAGTTCGGTTTCGGCAAACCCGATCCGCGAATCTTTCAGGCTGCGATCGAGCATCTTGGCGGTTCGGCGGAGCGCTCGGCGATGATCGGCGACAGTATGAGCCGCGATATCGCCGGCGCGAAAGCGGCCACGCTCAAGGCGATCTGGATCGTGCGGCCCTCGATCGAGCGGGCAACGCGCGACGGCGTCACACCCGACGAAACCATCGCGAACCTCGAAGAGCTGCTTCCCGCGCTCGAACGGCTCGGCCTTGTCGAGAACGCGTAACTGCAGGCGCGACGGCCGCTTGCTTTGCGCCCGTCCGCGATGGCCTTATCGACGTGCGATGAAAAGACCTGGACTTGTCCTGGTATTCCTCATAACAACCGGGCTTATGGCGTTTGCGATTCCCGCCGGCGCGCAGACGACTGCGGGAATCGCCGTATGCTTTTCACCGCCGATTCCGGGAGGATGCGACCCGCAGTCCGCCATCATGGCCGAGCTCGCCGCCGCCCGCAGCAGCATCCTGGTGCAGGCCTACGTGCTCACGGCGCGGCCGATCGTCGGCGCCCGGTTCCAGGCGCGCGCCCGCGGCGTGGACGTGCGGATAATCCTCGACCGCAAGCAGCTTCAGCACGACCGTTCGGACCTCAAGGCTGCAGTGCGCCTGGTCAGCGCCGGGATTCCGGTGATGGTCGACG
>JAJYMR010000385.1 GCA_021786815.1 Deltaproteobacteria bacterium | reverse complement strand
GTAATCGCCGCGGCGGCTGTCGTGATACTGGGGTCGCTGCTCGCGGACGCTCACAGGAAAGCGGGCGACGAGGACGATGAGGAGATAAGCTCCACGCCTCCAACCGTGCAGCGCGGTCCCGGCGGCGAAATGGTTGTCCGCCTGACTGCGGCCGAGCAGGCCAAGGCGGGGTTGGAGACGCAGGCGCTCAGGCCGATGTCTCGCTCACCGGAGGTAGCGGCCTACGGCGTGATTCTCGATCCCGCGCCGCTGATTGCGCTCAACAGCGAGCTTGCCTCGGTCTCCGCATCGCTGAGTACGTCGCGCGCCGAATACGAGCGGGCGAAGCTTCTCCACGCGCACGGGCAGAACGTATCGCTCAAGAGCGTGCAGGCGGCGGAATCGAAGTTCCGCGCCGACCAGGCTCAATTCAATCAGTTCAATCAGCAGCTTGCCAATAAATGGGGCCGCGCGATGGCGCATCTGAAGCCGGCGCGCCGCAACGAGATTGTCGCCCGGCTGGCGCGCCGTGCGATTGCGATTGCGCGAGTATCGCTGCCGACCGGACAGACGCTTGTGGCGAAGCCGCGTGACGCGCGCGTCGTCGTGCTCGGCTACGAGAAGCATCCGCTGACGACGCCTCTCGTCTCCTTTGCACCGTCGGTCGATCCGTCGCTGCAGGGAGAGAGTTTCCTGCTCGAACTCGACGCGTCAAAGTTCCCGCTCGTGCCGGGCGCAGCCGTGACCGCCTATCTACGCTCGGCCGCGCCGCCCGAAGAGGGCGTGATACTTCCGCGCTCGGCGGTAGTGCGATTCAACAACGCGGCGTGGGTGTACGTACGGCTCGACGCGAACGATTTTGCCCGGCGCGAAGTCTCGCTCACCGTCCCGCTCGCCCATGGATGGTTTCTTCCGGACAGCCTCTCACCCGGCACGCGGGTGGTTGTCACGGGCGCTCAAACGCTGCTCTCGGACGAACTGGGCGCGTCGCATCGCGTTGACGAGGATTGAGGACTTAACCGGAGCGTCGATGCCCATGCGCGGCGAAATCGGAGGAGGGTGATGCGATGCTGAAGAGCATCGTGGCGTTCTCGATCCGGTTCCGCGGAATTGTGATCGCGCTCGCCTGCCTCGCGCTCGCATACGGCATCTACGCGGCCTTCAACGCCAAGGTCGCCGTTCTACCAGAATTTTCCCCGCCGCAGGTCGTGATCCAGACCGAAGCGCCCGGTCTCAACTCAGAGCAGGTCGAGGCTCTCGTGACCCAGCGGCTGGAGAACGCGCTCGCCGGACTGAGCGGCCTCGATTATATCCGATCCAAATCGATCCAGGGCCTGTCGGTCATCACGATGGGCTTTCATTCGGGCGAGAATATCTTCCTTGCCCGCCAGCTCGTCAGCGAGCGCCTTTTGCAAACGGTTGGTCAGATGCCGCCGGGTGTTTTGCCCGTGATGGCGCCGCTGACTACCGCGACCAGCTGGGTTCAGACGATCGGGCTTACTTCGCGCACCCGCTCGCTGATGGATCTGTGGACCTTCGCCTACTGGACGCTTAGGCCGCGCCTGCTTGCGGTTCCCGGCGTCGCCAAGGTCGCAATCTACGGAGGCGGGGTGCGCCAGCTTCAGATCCAGGTCGAGGCCGCACGCCTGCTCGCCTATCATCTGAGTGTCGAGGACGTGCTCGCCGCCGCCCGCCGCTCGACGGCGGTTGCGGGAGCGGGTTTCGTCGAGACGCCCAACCAGCGAATCGTTTTGCAGACCCAGGGCCAGTCGCTCAGTCCCGAGGCTCTCGGCTCGGTCGTGATGCGGTATCGGCGCGGGGCGCGCGTCACGCTCGACGACGTCGCGCGCGTCCGATGGGCGCCCAAGCCGATGATCGGCTACGCGACGATCATGGGCCAGCCCGGCGTAATCCTGCAGATTTCCGGGCAATACGGCGCAAACTCGCTCGAGGTGAGCCACGGGCTGGACAAGGCGCTGGCGGAATTCGCGCCGGACTTCCGCGCCAAGAATATCACGCTGCATCCGAGCGTCTTCCGCTCCGACACGGTCGTCGAGACCGCGATCAGCAACATCCGCTCATCGCTGTTTCTCGGCGGACTCCTGGTCGCGGTCGTGCTGACGCTGTTTCTCTACGATCTCCGCAGCGCGTTCATCTCGCTGGTCGCGATACCGCTTTCGCTGCTTATCGCGATTGTCGTGCTCAACGCGCGCGGCTTCACGCTGAACGCGATCACTCTCGGCGGACTCGCGATCGCGATCGGCGAAGTCGTGGACGACGCGATTATCGACGTCGAGAATATCCTGCGCCGCTTGAGGCTCAACCGCGCCGAGGCCAATCCTCGGCCCGTCTCCGACGTGATCCTCGATGCCTCGCTCGAGGTGCGAAGCGCGGTCGTTTATGCGACGTTCGTGGTCGCGGCGGTGTTTCTTCCGATGCTTGCGATGTCGGGGGTCGCGGGCCGCATCTTTGCGCCGCTCGGATGGGCCTACATCTATGCCGTGCTCGCCTCGCTCGGCGTAGCGCTCACGGCAACTCCCGCGTTGTGCTATCTCCTGCTGCCCAGCGACCGCCATCAGCACGAGACCGCGTTCGTGGAGCTTCTGAAAAGCGTGCACCGCCGGATGCTCCGCGCGGCAATCGCGCGACCCGCGATTGTGATTGCGAGCGCAACGGTCGTATGTCTCGCCGCAGTCGCAATCCTGCCGTTTTTCGGCGGAAGCTATCTGCCCGAGATGCAGGAGCCGGAACTGGTGCTGCATATGGTCGGCCTGCCCGGAACCTCGATTCCGGAATCGGTGCGGATGGGCGACCAGGTAACCAGGCTTCTGCTCAAGGACCCCCACGTCGACAGTGTCGCGCAGCGTATCGGGCGCGCGGAACTCGGCGACGACACCTTCGGCCCGCAGATAAGCGAGTTCGACGTCCGTCTCAAACAGTTCAGCGGCGAGGACGTCGGAGCGGTCGAGGACCATATCCGCCACATGCTTGCGAACCTCGGCGGATGGGACTTTTCGATGAATCCGTTCCTGACGGAAAGGCTCGAAGAAACGCTGTCGGGCGAGATGGCCGACGTTGCGGTCAAAATCTACGGCAACAGCCTGACGGTGCTCGACGAGAAGGGAAACCAGGTTGCACAAATCCTGCGCGGAATCCCGGGCGCCGTTGACGTGCGCGTGAAATCTCCCGGCGGGATGCCTCAACTGATGATCGCGTTGAGGCCCGACCGGCTCCAGCAGCTCGGTTTTAGGCCGGTTGACGTGCTCGACGCGATCCAGACCGCCTACCAGGGAACGATCGCGTCGCAGGTCTACCAGGGCAACCGCTCCTTCGACGTCTCCGTTATTCTCGCGCCCGCCGCGCGGCGCGATCCCGAGAGCGTTGGCTCGCTGATGCTGCGCAGCAGCTCGGGCGCGCTCGTTCCGCTGCGCGAGCTGGCCCGTATCCATCTCGGCTCCGGCCGTTATTCGGTGCTTCACGACGGCGGCCGGCGCGTCCAGGTCGTCACCTGCAACGTAAGCGGCCGCGACGTCTCCTCGTTTGCCGCCGAGGCCGAGCGAAAGGTCCGGCGCGAAGTCGCTTTTCCACCCGGAGTTTACGCGGAATTCACCGGCGCGGCCCAGGCGCGCGAGAAATCGGTGCGCGAAATCGAACTCAACTCGATTATCGCCGGCGTCGCGGTCGTCTGCATGCTGTTTATCGCCTTCGGAAACCTGCGCCATCTGATGCTGGTGCTTGCCAACATTCCGTTCGCGCTGGTCGGAGGCATAATCGCAGCGTGGTTCGCAGGCGCCGAGCTTTCACTCGGCTCGGTGGTGGGATTCGTCACGCTTTTCGGAATCACGATGCGCAACTCGATCATGATGATCTCCCACTTCGACCATCTGGTGACCGTCGAGGGGATGGAGTGGGGACCGGAGGCCGTCATGCGCGGCGCGTCCGAACGTCTGCTGCCGATCGTGATGACGGCGCTGGTGACGGGCCTGGGCCTGCTCCCGCTCGCAATCGGAAGCGGCGCGCCGGGACGCGAGATCGAAGGCCCGATGGCGATAATCATCCTGGGCGGGCTGTTCACTTCGACGGCGCTCAACCTGATCGTGCTGCCAACGCTGGCGCTAAGGTGGGGCCGATTCAGCACCGAGCCCGACGCTTAATCTGCATCGCGAAATTCCCGGCACGCCCCCCCGCGTGGAATGCGCCGCCCGCTTCGACTACAACATGACCGCGATGCCCACGAACCTGTCGCCCGCGCCCGCCGAAACGCCGCGCCGGATAACTCCGCGAGAGGCCGCGCACACGCTCGCCGCGAGCTTCCTCGGATGGACGCTCGACGCGTTCGACTTCTTCGTCCTCGTCTTC
>JAJYMR010000193.1 GCA_021786815.1 Deltaproteobacteria bacterium | reverse complement strand
AACCAACCTGCAGGCGATTCTCGACGCAGTCGAGCGTGGAGATCTCAAAGCCGACGTTCGGGTCGTGATCTCGAACCGCGCGAAGGCCTACGCGCTGGAGCGCGCGCACCGTCACGGAATACCGTCACTTGCGCTCGACCATCGCGCCTATGCCTCGCGCGAGGACTTCGATCGCGCGCTTGTGAGCGAGCTTCGCGCGCACGACGTCGAGCTGGTCGTATGTGCCGGCTTCATGCGGCTGCTTTCGCGCGTGATGCTCGAGGCGTACCCGGACCGCATCATGAATATCCACCCCGCCCTGCTCCCTTCGTTTCCGGGTATCCACGGCCCGCGCGACGCGCTCGATTACGGCGTGCGGATCTCGGGATGCACCGTGTTCTTCGTGACCGAAGGCGTGGACGTCGGACCGATTATCATCCAAGCCGCGGTTCCGGTGCTTCCCGGCGACGACGAGGAAACTCTCGCCGAACGAATCCATCGTGAGGAGCACCGCATCTACCCCGAAGCCATCCGCCTTTACCAGGAAGGCAGGCTCGAAGTCGTAAACCGCCATGTGACAATTCGCGACACGGATTCCGCGCCGGACGGCGCCGCACTGGTCAATCCCCGCCCACGATGAGGACCAGAAGACCCGTGGACTTCGCTGCTCCGCTCACAAAAAATGGGATCGGAGGTGGACGTGGCCACGGTTCAGATTTACACCACTAACTATTGTCCGTACTGCACGCGCGCCAAGGCGCTGCTCGCGCGCAAGGGCGTCCGGTTTGAGGAGATCGACGTCACCAACGATCCCGAACTGCGCGAAAAGATGGTCAGGCTCGCCGGAGGACGCCGCACCGTCCCGGAAATCTTCATCGACGGCAAGCTTGTCGGCGGGTATGACGAGCTGAAGGGACTCGACGATTCGGGCGAACTCGACGCGTTGCTTGCGGGCTGACAATTTCCGCGCGCGGCGCGCGGTTCGTCTCACAAACGTGCCAAACAGCGGTCCCGGTCCACCTTGCGGGTGAACCGGGATGCTCTTTGCGCGGGTCTGATTACGGGCTCGTCAGTCGCCGCTCGGCGACGCGACGATTCCCTCGTCCATGTGGTGCAGCGCGTAGCGATCGACGGACTCTTTATACTGAATCGCTGTCGCCGAGACCGTGACCGAGCTGCCGTCCTGGGAAACGGCGGTCTTCTCCTTGATTATCGCGTCGATGCTGTCGGGCCACTGTTTGAGCCCGATCTGTTTGAGCTTGTCCTGCTGCTTCTGCGCATCGATTGCGTCCGGCGAGAACGGGACAGTGTACTTTATCTGGCCGAGAACGTCGTATCCCTTGCTCGGTGGAGGCGCGCCCGTTGTCACCCAGATGTGTGCCATGTCGACGCGATGGACGAAGGCCTGTTTCTTGGCTTCCTCGGCCTTGCGCTGCGCTTCAATCGCCGCGCAAGCCGACAACGAGAGCGACAAGGCAACGCAAATCGCTAACGATTTGGCAATCCACGATAGTCTCATCTGTCCCCGTATGACCCCCGAGAAGAACGATCCTAGGCGTTTATAGCCCTTTGCCATCGAGTTTGTCTATTAGGCTTTCGAGCCCGCGCAGTCGGCTTTGCGCAACCGCCCAAAAATCGCAAGGCCCGACGGCGCTCCGTTCGGGAGGTGCTTTCCCCGATGCGTGCGGGATGCTATCCGATTGAGAGTGACTGACGCCTTCGATACCGAGCGCTTTCCCGATAACTTCTACCCCGGGATGATCATGCGGCTTGACCGCTCGCGGGGCCGGGGCGTCATCCGTTCGCATTCAGGCAAGGAAATCCCGTTCGAATTTCCCTTCGTTGCGGTGGTCGGAGCGCCGGTCGGCGGGCGGATGCCAGGGATCGAACTGCTCAGCGAGGGCGAGATCGTCGGCTTCGACGTTGGCTGGACTTCCAAAGGGCTCCGCGTGACGATGATCAGACCACGGAATGCGCCTGCGGGTTCGAATCAGCCTGAGCAGAGCGGCTAGCCTCGCCGCCGCTGCAGCATCCGCCACATCTTGACGCCGAGCGGCCGTATCTCGCCAATCAGCTCATACTGACGGGCCTGGTAATAGGCCACGTTCGCCTCGGTCGCGGTCTCAAGGTACACGCCGCAAAGACTGCTCCTGTCGGCGGCGAGCTGTTTCAGATGCTCCAGCAGGGCCGTTCCGCAGTGCTTGCTCTGGTAGTCGGGGTCGACGCCCAAAAAATTGAGATAGATGTGCGGTTCGGGCGGATGGTTGCGCGATAGTTCGTCCATCAGCCGAATCGCGCGTACCGTTCCGCCCGCGCCGACCGCCGAGACGAGCTTCGGAAGACCGGGCAGACCGCTTACGATCGTCTGCATGATCGACGTATGGCCGGCGCCTTCGACGACCGCTGCGCCAACGACCTTTCCGTCCATCATGACGCCGAAGACCGGCTGTCCCGCCTTGCGCTGAATTCCAAGGGCGACCTCGAAGACCATCGCGAGCCTTCGCGCCCGTTCCACCGGCTCGGTCACGTCGGGCAGGATCATTTTGAACGGAGGATCGTTTATAAAGGCGCGTCCGAGTGCGTGCGCGGTCTCGGGATATTGCTCCGGAAACAGAACTGAGACCCTTGGCAGTTTCGAAGTATCCATTTTTCCCCTCTTTATACGCGCCGCGTCAGCACGCGTGACACCGCATCCCGCCATCCCTCCAAAAGGTGCTCACGCTCTTCCGTGCGCATCTTCGGCCTGAAAACCGTCCCACCCTTCCTGAGCGCCTCCAGATGGGCTGGCCGAGGCCATACCCGCGTGGCAAGTCCCGCCAGCATCGCGGCCCCCAGAGCAGTCGTCTCCGCGATTCTCGGCCTGCGCACCGGACGCGCGAGCAGGTCCGCCTGGAACTGCATCAGGTAGGGATTCACCGTCGCGCCGCCGTCAACCCGAAGCTCGCTGATACGGCGTCCAGTGTCGTTCTGCATCGCCACGATCACGTCATGCACCTGGTAGGCGATACTGTCGAGCGCCGCGCGCACCACGTCGTCGCGCGTCGTGCCGCGCGTGATACCGACGATTGCGCCGCGCGCCTCGCTGTCCCAGTACGGCGCTCCAAGGCCGACGAACGCCGGAACCATGTACGGATGGGTCCGGTCGCGGCTTCGGCGCGCCATCCTGAGCGTGTCTCCCGCTTTCGAGATGATGCCGAGCCCGTCGCGCAGCCACTGTATCGCAGCGCCCGCGACGAACACCGAGCCCTCGAGCGCGTAGGCAGGTTCCCCGTCGGGTCCGAGCGCGGCCGTGGTAAGCAGCCGGCTTTTCGAGGAAACCCGTTCGGAGCCCGTGTGGACAAGGAGAAACGAGCCGGTGCCGTAAGTCGCCTTGGAATCGCCGGGGCGAACCGCTCCCTGCCCGAACAGAGCCGCCTGTTGATCGCCGATCGCCGCCGCGAGCGGAATCGCGCGGCGCGCGAGCGTTCCCGCCACCGCCTCGGCAAACGGTCCGCGCGAGCTTATCGCCCCCGGGAGCATCTCGCGCGGGATGTCGAAGATCCTGAGGATCTCATCGTCCCAGACGCGGCGTTCGAGATTGAACAGCATCGTGCGCGACGCGTTGGTGTAATCGGTGACGAAGGCGGCGCCGCGCGAGAGCCGGAAGATGAGCCAGGTCTCGATCGTGCCGAAGCATAGCTCGCCGCGCGCGGCGCGCCGGCGCAGTTCCGGCCGTTCGTCGAGCATCCACCTGAGCTTGGTGCCGGAAAAATACGGATCGAGGAGCAGACCCGTGCGGCGCATGATTTCCGGCTCGTATTCAGCAAGCCGCCGGCAGATCTCCGCGCTTCGCCGGCACTGCCATACGATAGCCCTGCGCACCGGCCGTCCGGTCCTGCGCTCCCATACGACGAAGGTTTCGCGCTGATTGGTTATGCCAACGCCGGCGATGTCTTCGGCCGCCGCGCCCGCCTCCTTGAGCGCCCTGCGCGCGAGCGAGACCGCCGAATTGTAAATCTCCTCGGGGTCGTGCTCGACCCATCCGGGCCTGGGATAGTATTGGCGAATCTCGCCGTAAGCGCGGCCGCGAATACGCCCGCGCCGGTCGACAACCATCGCGGTTGTGCCGGTGGTGCCTTGATCGATCGCCAGTATCAGTTCAGCCATCGCTTGATCGCCCCCTCAGGGTCGCCGCCGAGCCCTTTTGGCGGGTCCGAACGCGGTCATCCTAATCGGGCCGGAACACCCCTACAACCCGGGCGCCGGGGGCGTGCACTTCGCAACTTGCCTCTTGCCACCGTCAAGGCCATGATAACGTCGCGCGTAGCATCGGATGCCGCTCCGGCCCGACGCTGAGGTGAACGATGAGCCAGGCGGTCCAGACCAAGGAA
>JAJYMR010000382.1 GCA_021786815.1 Deltaproteobacteria bacterium | reverse complement strand
GGAGACCTCGGGCGTGATGGTGGTTGCGCGGACGCCGTTCGCAAAGGCCTCGCTCTCGAACCAGTTCAAGGAGCGCACCGTAAAAAAGATTTACCTGGCGGTCGTGCGCGGAGCGATTTCGCGTGAGAGTTTGACGATCTCGCGCGCCGTCGGCCGCCATCCGGTCGATCGCAAGCGGTTCTCGACAAATTCTCCCAACGGGCGCGACGCGGTGACGCACCTGAGGGTGCTCAAGCGTTTTGCGGCCGATGAGTCCGATGGCGAGGCCGCGACGCTTGTCGCCGCGATACCGGAAACCGGCCGCACGCATCAGATTCGCGTCCATCTCGCCTCGATCGGGCATCCGTGCCTGGGCGACAAGCTTTACGGGGCGCGGTCGAAGACCGTCGGCCACGATGCGTTCGAGCGCCACGCGCTGCACGCGCTTGCGCTCGCGTTCGCGCATCCGAGGAGCCGCGAGCGGATGAAGTTCGTCGCGCCGATACCGGAAGATTTCGCGCGGTTTCTGGAATGCCGCGGGGCAAGCTTCGGCGAGGACGCGATTGAGCGTCTGGCGGGCGGTCTGGACTGACGAGACGTTGACAGATTTGACCCGCTCGGTTAGCGTCTAATAAGAGCTTCCGTGCTTGGGACGCTGGGGTTAGACTGACCACGGCCGTTCTTCGGCCAACCCAAGACTGCCGAATAAGCGGCTTCATCGTGCCGAGACCCGGTCGACCGGGTTCCTGGAAGAGTTAATTCAAGGGTTTCGCCCCAACACAAGCGGAATCACATCACGATCCTAACCTGTCGTTGTTGAACGGACGTTCAACAACCGAATCGCAATAAATGGAGAACTCAGAAGAAAGAATCAAATCGCGGGGAAGGCATATGGCCAGGGGAAGAGGGGCAGCCAAGCAGCATGAGATGCATGAGCCGATGGGAGCCGTACCCTCGGCCCCGGAATCGCTGAAAAGCGAGAGGCCTGAAATGCATCCCGGGACCCATCCCGAACCCGTGTCCGTGATCTCGCCCGAGGGAGTGCTCAATCTCAAGGCGCTCAAGCGGGCCAAGGTGACCGAACTTGCGCACATCGCGCGCGAGTTCAGCGTCGACGGCGCGGTCAACATGCGCAAGCCTGAAATGATCTTCTCGATCCTTCAGGCCCAGGCGCAGAGAAACGGCTCTATCCTGGGCGAAGGCGTGCTGGAGATCCTTCCGGACGGTTTCGGCTTCCTGCGCTCGCCGGACTACAACTACCTGCCCGGCCCCGACGACATCTACATCTCGCCTAGCCAGATCCGGAAGTTCAACCTGCGCACCGGCGACACCGTCTCAGGCCTGATTCGCCCGCCCAAGGAAGGCGAGCGTTACTTCGCGCTGCTCAAGGTCGAATCGATCAACTACGAGGAGCCGGAACGGGCGCGCGACAAAATCCTCTTCGACAACCTGACGCCGCTCTATCCGAGCGAGCGCATCAAACTCGAATACAATCACGAGGACCTGACCACCCGGATCATCGACCTGGTGGCTCCGATCGGAAAAGGTCAGCGCGGACTTATCGTGGCGGCCCCGTTCACGGGCAAGACCATGATGCTTCAGGCGATCGCGAAGGCGATCGCGCACAACCATCCCGAGATAGTACTGATCGTGCTGCTCGTCGATGAGCGGCCCGAGGAAGTGACCGACATGCTGCGCTCGGTGCAGGGCGAAGTGGTCAGCTCGACCTTCGACGAGCCGGCAACCCGCCACGTGCAGGTGGCCGAGATGGTTATCGAGAAGGCCCGGCGGTTGGTCGAGCACGGGCGCGACGTCGTAATCCTGCTCGACTCGATAACCCGGCTTGCCCGCGCCTACAACACCGTCGTGCCGCCCTCGGGCAAGATCCTGTCAGGCGGCGTGGATTCCAACGCGCTGCACAAGCCCAAGAAGTTCTTCGGCGCCGCCCGCAACACGGAAGACGGCGGCAGCCTTACGATTATCGCCACGGCGCTGGTCGATACCGGCAGCCGCATGGACGAGGTAATCTTCGAGGAGTTCAAGGGCACCGGCAACCAGCAGATCTCGCTCGACCGCCGGCTGCTCGAGAAACGCATCTTCCCGACCGTCGATATCCAGCGCTCTTCGACCCGCAAGGAGGAGCTGTTGCTGCCGCGCAGCACGCTCAACCGGGTGTGGATCCTGCGCAAGCTGCTCTCGCAGCTCAACGCGGTCGAGGCGATGGAGTTCCTTATCGACAAGATGCAGGGCACCAAGACCAACGACGAGTTCCTGGAATCGATGAACGCATAGGGCGTCATGCGGGGCGCTTTGAACAGGCTGGTGCGGCTGGTAAGTTAGGAACCGCCCGGCTCCCTGCCGGACAAGGACTAGAAATCTTATGACCGAGATCAGCATGAAGCAGCTGCTCGAGGCTGGCGTCCACTTTGGGCACCAGACCAGCCGCTGGAATCCGAAGATGAAGCCGTACATCTTCGGCGCACGCAACGGCATCTACATCATCGACCTTCAGCAGACCGTCAAGATGTTCCGCGCGTCGTACGACTTCGCGCGCGACCTGGCGGCGGAAGGTGGCACGATTCTGTTCGTCGGGACCAAGAAGCAGGCGCAGGACATCGTGCGCGAAGAGGCCGAGCGATGCGGGATGTTCTACGTGAACAATCGCTGGCTTGGCGGGATGCTGACCAACTTCCAGACCATCCGGGCCTCGATCGACCGGCTCAAGAAGCTCGGCGAAATCATGGCCGACCCCGAGATGATCCGGGCGCTCACCAAGAAGGAAATGATAGAGAACCAGCGCGAGCACACCAAGCTGATGGCGACGCTGGGCGGCATCAGGAACATGCGCAAGCTGCCCGACGCGCTCTGGGTCATCGACACCAAGAAGGAATATATCGCGGTTGCCGAGGCGAAGCGGCTCGGCATCCCGGTCATCGCCGTGGTTGATACCAACTGCGACCCCGACCTTATTGCGCATCGGATTCCCGGCAACGACGACGCCATCCGCGCCATCAAGCTGTTTACCGCCGCAATTGCCGACGCGGTTCTCGAAGGCAAGCAGCTCGCCGAGGAACGGCAGAAGGCCGCAGCCGAGGAGCGGGGCGGTGAGGAAGGCGGCGGGATGCCGCCGGAGGCTCCCCAGGCCGTCTGATTATGACGGCCCGCGAAAGCGCGCCTCGCCCGGTTTGCTCAACGCGGCAACGTCGGGGTGCGCGCCCGGGTTTGCTCTCTCGAATCACGGAGGCCCCAACTAGGCACGAGTAATGGAAGTCAACGCCAACCTGGTTAAAGAACTGCGCGACAAGACCGGCGCAGGCGTGATGGATTGCAAGAAGGCCCTCGCCGAAACCAAGGGCGACCTTGAAAAGGCCGTCGTATGGCTGCGCGAGAAGGGAATCGCCCAGGCGGCCAAGCGCGCCGGCCGGGCCGCTTCCGAAGGCGCGATCGGCTCGTACATTCACGCCGGCGGCAAGCTCGGCGTGCTGGTCGAGGTCAACTGCGAGAGCGACTTCGTTGCGAAAACGCCCGAGTTCCAGACCCTCGTGAAGGAAATCGGGATGCAGATAGCGGCGGCGAACCCGCGATGCGTCAGCCGCGAGGAATTGCCGGCCGCCGTAATCGAACAGGAACGCCAGATTTACGCCTCGCAGTCCGCCGGCAAGCCCGAACAGGTGGTTGCCAAAATTGTCGAGGGCAAAATCGAAAAGTTCTACCGCGAGGTATGTCTGCTCGAACAGGCCTGGGTGCGCGATCCCAATCGCACCGTCTCGGACCTGATTGGCGAGTATGTCGGCAAGCTTGGCGAGAAAATCGAGGTGCGGCGCTTCGTTCGCTTCCAGCTCGGCGAAAGCGCGGGTGCTCAGAGCGACGGCTCCAACGCTTAGGGAGAGCCCTTACTTCACAGGGGCGCGCAGGGATTCCAAACGATGCCTGAAGTCGAAACCCGTTTGAGTCCCAAACCACGGTTCAGCCGGGTTCTGCTCAAACTGTCGGGCGAGGCGATGGCGCCCGCGCGGGGCAGCGGTATCGACCTCGACGCGGTCGGCGCTATCGCCCAGGAAATCAAGGAAGTTCACGAGCTTGGCGTGGAGCTCGCGCTGGTGATCGGCGCGGGCAATATCCTTCGCGGCTCGGACTACGAGGCGCGCGGGATGGACCGCTCGACAGCCGACCAGATGGGGATGCTGGCGACGGTCATCAACTCGCTCGCGCTTCAAAACGCGCTCGAGCGGCTTGCGGTTCCGACGCGGGTGCTCTCGGCTATTGCGATGCAGGCGGTGTGCGAGCCGTACATCCGCCGCCGCGCGGTGCGTCATCTGGAAAAAGGCCGCGTGGTCATCTTTGCGGCCGGAACCGGCAGCCCCTACTTC
>JAJYMR010000026.1 GCA_021786815.1 Deltaproteobacteria bacterium | reverse complement strand
GGCCTCCTTCATCTGGCACCCGAGGACCTTATCACATCGTCAGATTAAGTCGTGGCTTTCTCTCTCCGGGTCGCCGGTCGGGTACTTCATCTGGACGTCATCGAGCGCCTCGCCGAAGCTCACGCCAAGAAATGCGGACACATAAGGATGCTGATGCTTTCCTCCTGCCGACGGCAACAAGGGTTGCACCACGGTGCATCCCGCAAACATCCAGAGGAACATAAGCGCGGCACCCACCGGGCCGCGCGTCGGCATCGAATTTCGCACCCACCACATCCTGCCACCAAGCCACCCGGGTCTCAAAACTGCCTCTTCAGCGTCAACTGCACTTGGCCAATGCCGAGGCGGGCAGCAGGACCCGAAGGCCTCCCGCCTGAACAGCGCTGAGAAGAATCGCGACGCGCTCGGCACCGGAAAGGTATCGCTCGAAAATCGCCTCGAAGCCGCGGAACGGTCCCAGCACCACCCTGACCCTTTCACCATTGTCGAAGGCCTTGTCCGGAATCTCGACTATATCATTGACGCCGCGTCGGCGGATTTCCACGATTATCGGCTCGGGCACCGCGATTGGGTCATTGCCTGCCGAAACCAGTCCCTGGACGCCAGGCAGATACTTCACCTCGAAATAATGCGCCGCGATCTCCAGCTTTGCGAATAGATAGCATGGAAAAAGCGGCGCGATTGAAGACGCAAGCCTTCCCCACCGCGGCATCTTCGCCTTGAGCATGGGCAGAAAGACTTCCGGCACCGTCACTGCCAGTTGATCGCGAACCCACCTCTCCTTACCGGGTTTGGTCCGAATCAGGTACCACTGCGGCGTCGATGACATGATTCCTCCCCAAGATCACCGGAATGCGCGACGCCGATATTACATCGCAGGCACCGCGTTGACGCAAAACCGACGCTCAGTTAACGGAAAGGCGGCTGCGCCCCGCTGCGCAGCCGCCTTCCAAATCAAGCATTGGAGTTCGCGCACGACTGGAAGGAATCGAGCGCGGCCTCTTTGCACACGGCTTGGCCGGCACCGCAAGCGCTGCCCGGCGCCGTGCAATGCGCTGATTCCTCGGTCGAGGAATCTGAACAGCCTTTCGTCCCGCCCTCGGATGTGAAGGGCGGGCCCGAAAAGCTGCCCACGGAGCCAGGCAAAATCAGCCGGGAAACAGTCGTTTGTTAGAGGTTGTCGATTGAGTCTGTTGAGTGCGATAAACGCCGGAAATACCGGCACCAACCGACCACACCAGGCCGAAATCTCTACTGCCGCTCGGCATACTTCCGCGGGGCGCCTCAGACCCAACACAAATCGTGAGTCAATGCGGCAGAGCAAATGATTGACGCGCAGCAGCCGCTAATCAACTCCACCATCGATTCGGACAACGCCGCAGGGCCACGCCCTCTCGCTCAACTTATCGCTGTCGTAGTTTGGGGTTTTGGCTCAGCATATCGAGCGCTCCAAAATCGAGTGTGAAGGCGCTTCCGGTGCGAAATGGATCACCGCGATTGCGCCGGCCCACCAGAGAGCATCGAGCATCGCGCTTAGCTCGTTCGGATTTCGGCTAAAGACGCGCGTCCAATACAGCTCCGCGACCTCACGGGCCTTGCCGAGCAGCACCAGCTCTCGGGCGGACAGTCGAATCATTCCAGCCCCTTACACCGCACACTTCGCGTATTCTTCTATGCAACCCAACGAACAGGCTCTGTTAGGGTTGGGTTAAAATTGTGGCAACAATTGTTTACTTAGGCGCAACAAGATGAGCATCGTCGCATCCATCACGCGGCCCGCTACTCGCTGTCTACGCTCGCGCGGATTGCTCAGCCGCCGCGCAAGACTCGCTTCCGGACGGCTCGCCGACCCTTCCGGACGGGACTGGCTACCCGGTTTCAGATCATCTCGTCTTCCTTTCCCAAGGTTCTCTGGATGCACCCAACTCACAGTATCGAAATCAACAACCTCGGAATCGCGCATCCGGCACCGACCCCGCATGAACACCGGAGCGCAGACCTTCTCTACCGACTGCGGCCGGCAAGGTTTCCGGGCGGAACCCTGACGGCCGCTTCACCAGCTATAGAACTGAGTAATCAACCTCTTTCGTCAACAGCCTATTAGCTATCGCGGACTGACAGGTGATTAGTGAGCTGCGTCGAGGCTCAGCGCCCCAGGCTTCTCAGCTCCCGGTTGGCGAGTTCGAGATCCGCATCGACCATCATCGCGACCAGCTGCTCGAAGCTGACGCGCGGCTTCCAGCCGAGCAGTTTGCGCGCCTTGCTCGCGTCGCCGCACAGAATATCGACCTCGGCGGGACGCAGATGGCGCGGATCGATGGCGACGTATTTATTCCAATCAAGCTTCAGGCGGTCGAAAGCGATTTCGAGAAACTCCCGCACCGAGTGGGTCTCGCCGGTTGCGATTACGTAATCGCCGGACTCGTCCTGCTGCATCATCAGCCACATCGCTTCCACGTAGTCGCCGGCAAATCCCCAGTCGCGTTTCGCCTCGAGGTTGCCGAGCAGGAGCTTGTCCTGCAGGCCGACCTTGATCCGGCCGGCGCTGCGCGTGATCTTGCGGGTAACGAAATTCTCGCCGCGGCGCGGCGATTCGTGATTGAACAGAATCCCGTTGACTGCGAACAGTCCGTACGCTTCGCGATAATTCACCGTCTGCGAATGCGCGTAAGCCTTGGCGCACGCGTAAGGGCTGCGCGGGTGAAACCGCGTTGTTTCGCGCTGCGGGACCTCTTCAGCCTTGCCGAACATTTCGGAGGAGCCGGCCTGGTAGAAACGAATTGCGCGATTGTGGCGCTGGTTGTGATCGCGGATCGCCTCGAGCAGGCGAAGCACTCCCAGCCCCACGACGTCGGCGGTGTACTCCGGCTGATCGAAGGAGATCCTGACGTGCGACTGCGCGGCGAGATTGTAGACCTCGTCGGGGCGGACCTCCTCGATGATACCGCGGAGTCCGGTGGCGTCGCCCATGTCGCCGTAATGCAGTTCAAGCGGTCGTCCGCCGGATTCATTACCACGGCGCAGATGGTCGATTCGTCCGGTCGCAAAGCTCGAGCTGCGCCGGACCACGCCGTGGACTTCGTAGTCCTTGGACATCAGCAGTTCGGCCAGGTACGAGCCGTCCTGCCCGGTGATTCCGGTTATCAGCGCTACTTTGCCCACTGCCACAGTTTTACAGACTTGAAACCGGCGCGCTATCGGGTCCGTTCGCGGAGCGGCAGGCCGAGGCCACTGGCCGTCGCACGCGTGCTCGCCGGCTGCTGAGCTGGCGCATTCCGTTCTTCGCGTTCGCCGTCAGTCTCCGCGGACCAGGCGATGCGAGTCGCTGTCGAAATGCTGGGTAGAGAATTCGAAAAGCTCGGCATCCTCAAGCGCTTCCATCTGATGGACCAGGCCGGGCGGGATGTCCATGCAGTCGCCCGCGATGAGTTCGAACTCCTCCAGGACTTCGCTTTCGGGCGATTCCTTGATCCTTACCTTCAGCCTGCCGGCCCTCAGATAAAAGGACTCCGTCTTAAGCTTGTGATAGTGCAGAGAGCAGCGCTTTCCTTTCTGGATTTCCAGGATCTTGCCGCAGTAAAGCTCGCCGTTGGCGATCCAGACCTCTCTGCCCCATCCTTTCGGGACAACCCGTACGGGCTTTCTCGCTCTGTTCATGGGTCGCGGCTCCCTTGGAATTTTCCGTATCCGAGTCCCGCCTGGCCCGAAACCGGGCGGCGGTCTTGGCTACTCCACTTCATCGCGCATCCGGATGTCGTCCTTGAGAGGCCCTCCCTCGGGACCAAGGATCGCGAGCCGGCTCAAGCCGCTGTCGTACTCAACCGATTCTCCCTTAGGCAGAACCCACGAGGCTTCAACGGTGTCATGTTCCTGCCCGGTTCCGGTCCGTGTCGAGACGGGCTCGCCCAGATCATCCTTGAGTACTTTGAGCAGATCGGCGGCGGAACCGGGATCGAACTTCGCATAAATGAGTTGCATTCCCGCACCATGCTGAAACTCGTACACGACGCTGGTGTAATGGACCAGGCCGCCGCTCACGCTCGTAACACGATACGCCCGGGCGCCATAGGGGCTCGTCTCCGGGTCGCCGGTCGGATACTTCATCTGGACGTCATCGAGCGCCTCGCCGAAGCTCACGCCAAGAAACGAGGACACATAAGGATGCTGATGCTTTCCTCCTCCCGACAAGGATTGCACTGCGGCGCATCCCGCGAACATCCAAAGAAACATAAGCGCGGCAACCACCGGGCCGCGCGTCGGCATCGAATTTCGCACCCACCACATCCTGCCACCAAGCCACCCGGGTCTCAAAGCTGCTTCTTCAGCGTCAACTACACTTGGCCAATGCCG
>JAJYMR010000262.1 GCA_021786815.1 Deltaproteobacteria bacterium | reverse complement strand
CGGCTTATCGATTATCGGCCGAAGATCCATGTGCTGCGGCCGGTCGCGAATTATTTCCGCGTGCTTGCCGAGGTCGACCGCGGGCCAAGGCAGTGGTTCGATCTCGCCTCTTCGCTGCACGACCCCCTCTTCGCGCGCGAGTTCGTGGCGGTGCCCTATCAGAACGCGCTCGTGCGCGACACGCTTGCGCCAACCGTGCTCGCGGCAAGCCCAAAGATAAACGAGGTCCCGCAAACCGCTTACGCGGACGTGGACTGCCGGCTCCTGCCGGGCGAGAAGCCCAAGGCCTTCCTCGAGACGGTGCGCAAGGTGATCGCGGACAAATCGATAAAGATTCAGGTGCTCCTAACCTCGCCGGCCATTTCCTCGCCGCAGAGGTCGCCGCTGATGCGCGCGATCGAGGAACTCGCGCACAAGAACAAGTCGCGCGCCGTCCCCACGATGATCTCCGGTTTCACCGACAGCCGCTTCTTCCGCCATCACGGCGTGATTTCCTACGGGTTCATCCCGATTGAGCTGAGCGCCGCCGACGAAAGCGGTATCCACGGCATCAACGAACGTGTAGGAGTAAATCAGCTTGGAGACGCAATTCGGCGGATGGTCACGCTGCTCGAGATTTTCGGCGGACGCAAGTAGGAGGCGATGCTTCGCGCGGGCGTAGGCTGTTCGAGCGCGCTTAATCCCAGGACCGGCGCGGCGGAGGCAACCTCCGAAGCGATGTCGCGCGCGGGGCTCTCGCAGGCGGCGGGAGTGCTGTGCTTCGCCACGACCGCGCATGGCGCGGCCTTCCCGATAATTCTCAGAACCGTCGCGGCCCAGGCGCGCACGCGCGAGGTCGCGGGATGCTCCAGCGTCGGCGTAATCGCGGGCGAACAGGAAGTCGAATCGGGGCCGGCGCTGGCGGTGCTCGTTTTCGGCGGTGCGGAAATCGAGGCGAAGCGGTTTTTCGTTCCGTCGATTCGCGGACGCGCGCGCGAGGCCGCGGCCGAAGTCGTCGCGGCCGTCAGGCCTGCGCTTGGCCGCAATAACCTGCTCTGCCTGTTTCCCGACACCTACAATATCGAGCCCGAGAGTTTCCTTGCGGTGCTGCGCTCGGAGCTTCCCGGCGTCACTCTGGTGGGCGGCGGCGCGAGCGAGGACGGCTCGATCGGCGAGACGTTCCAGTTCTGCGGCGACGTCGTCAGTTCCAACGCGGTTTCCGGGATGCTGCTTGCGGGCGATTTCGACGTCGATATCGGCGCGAGTTCCGCCTGCACACAGCTCGGTCCGGTCCACGAAGTCACCGCCGTGCGCGAAAACGTGCTTATCTCGCTCGACGGACGCCCCGCCTACGAGGTCTTCGCCGAAGCCGCGGGTCCTCTTGCCGAGGACGCGCGCCGGGCGCTCGCATTCGTGTTCCTCGGAATACCGCTCGACCCCGCGTCCGAGCGCCTCGAGCGCGGACGCTACCTGGTGCGCAATATCGCCGGAGTGAGCGCCGAGCACGGCGTAATCGCGGTTTCCCATCTGCCTCGGGTCGGCGACCGGGTGGCCCTGATGCTGCGCAACGCGCCGGGGGCGCGCGAGGATCTGAAGGCGACATTGGAGGAGATGCGCTCGCGGACGCGCCGCGCACCCGCTTTCGGACTTTACTTCGATTGCGCCTCGCGCGGCTCCAGCCTTTACAATATCCCGGGCCATGATTCGGCCTATATCCAGCGCTACCTGGGACCGCTTGCGCTTGCCGGGTTCTTCACCGGCTTCGAAATCGGGCCGCTCGGCCCATCGAGCGGTATTCTGCAGTATTCCGGCGTTCTCGCGCTGGTTTCGTGAACCGTCGGGAGCGTAGCGGGCCGCTTGGGTTCTCCTTCGGCGGATGACCGAAACCCCTCTCGCCTTGCGACACAAGTCCAATCGGGCCTGCCCGGCGGGAAGCGCTCAGACTTGCCGGTTTTCAAGCTTAATGGTAGCTGAAGGACACGGATCCAAGCGGGCCGCACCCGCGGGATTCCGACCAGCCATCCGGCATACGGAGGAAAAGTAAGTTGGACTTCGGGTTCTCAGAAGAACAGGAGATGTTGCGCGACGCGGCCAAGCGATTCCTGGCCGACAACTGTCCGACCACGTTCGTGCGCAAGATGATGGCCGACGATACGGCCCACGACAAATCTTTGTGGAAGAAGCTGGTCGAACTGGGATGGCCCGGCTTGCTCATCCCTGAGAACTACGGAGGCCAGGGCGGCACCTTCCTCGACATGACGGTGGTAATCGAGGAAGCCGGCAAGGCGCTTTTGCCCGGGCCGTTCTTCACCGCCGCACTGCTCGGCGCTCCACTCGTCGTCGAGGCCGGCTCCGACTCACAGAAAAAGGAACTGCTGCCGAAGATGGCGGCCGGCGAATGTATCGCCACGCTCGCGCTCGCCGAGGCGCCGGGCCGTTTCGACGCCGAGGGAATCCAGCTCAAGGCTTCGAAGAGCGGCTCCGACTACACGATTTCCGGAGAAAAATTCTTCGTTCCCGACGCGCATGTCGCCAACCTGATCGCGGTTGCGGTGCGCACCGGAGCAACCGGCGATAAGGGTATCACGATCCTGCTCGTGCCGGCCGACGCCAAAGGCGTAACGGTGACCCAACTGAAAACCGTGGATATGACGCGCCGGCTGTGCCACGTGAAGTTCGACAACGTGAAGGTTCCGGCGTCGAGCGTGCTCGGCAAGGAGGGCGAGGGATGGGCCGCGCTTCGCCGCGTGCTCGAAATCGCGAGCGCCGCGCTTTCCGCCGAACTCGTAGGCACTGCGCAGAAGGCGCTCGACATGTCGGTCGAATACGCCAAAACCCGCGTCCAGTTCGGCAAGCCGATCGGCTCCTTCCAGGCCGTCAAGCACAAGTGCGTGGACATGATGGTCGCGGTCGAGAACGCACGCTCGCTCACCTATTACGCGTGCTGGACCGTTGACGAGCGCAACGCCGAGGCCGCAACCGCGGTTCCGATGGCGAAGGCCTACGCCTCCGACATGGGCAAGTACGTCACCTCCGAGGCGATCCAGGTACACGGTGGTATCGGCTTTACCTGGGAGCACGACATGCACCTGTTCCATCGCCGCGCCCTTGCGGGCGAGGCCAATTTCGGCAACGCCCCGGTCCATCGCGAGACCGTGGCGCGCGCAATGCTCGACTGAGCGCGCGAGAATTGCGCGATCCGAAAAAGCCGCGGCCTCAACCGGCCGCGGCTTTTTTCTTGCCTGATTCACCGGCCTGCGGCTGGAACTCTGCCAAACAACCGCGGCCAGGCCGCGCCCGCACGGCCATCGGCATAGGCGCATCAACGCGGAAGAATGCGCCGCTCGTGATTCCTGTGCTGAAAACGCGAAATCGAAGGAAGTAGTGGGCGTGTCGGACTTGACGCCTGGGGAAGCGCGTCAACGCGGTTAGTGCCAGGGGGATAGCAGTTCCCGCTGCCCGACCCGCCCACTCAAGTGAAGTTTGACGCGCGATTGCCGTTGGGTCAAGCCCCTCGCCATAATGTAGAAAATTATTTCGCATAGTCGCGCAAGCGTAGTGTCGACCGCTAAGGCAAACAGACCCGCCCGGGCGGCGTCCGCCTGAGACGCGCAACCGTGGTCAGCGCTGACTCGACGTGAGCGGGCAGCCGGAGATCGCGCCCATGGTTCGGGGCTAGGTCGGGGTGTTCCACGTATAGGCACACCTCGGCGGTTTTGATTTTAACCAGTACCGACTCTTTTAGTCAGTTTCTGATAGCGTTACGCTCGTGCCGGGAGACTAGGAAGTCTATACGGCACCTTACCTACACACCAACTATCGGTGGCGTTTGCCGCCAACAGCGCGGAAGCAAGCGTTGCGCTGCCAGCGATTAGCATTGAACGCGATATGGATATTTACTCATGATTGGAGCGTACAATCCATACGGCATTTTTTGACACAGACTGCAATTCACCTTCGGCTGACCTGAAGCGATGCCTATCACGGTCGCTGAATCAGCGAAGCGTTACGCTCGCCGCAGTCGGCTCCGAGAACGATAGCTCATTTTATTCATGAAGGCTGAAAGATGTACTTGGTATCCAATTGCTTCCGTCTCAGAACCTGCGTAAACTCCGATTTCGCATTTCCAAGTGGACTATCAACTTCATAAGCCGCACGAAATGCCTTGATGGACACGGGGACTGGATGCAGTTTGAGACGCGGAGATGGAGCGGTGGCGCTGAACAGCCCTCTTCAATGGCGGGTCGGGGTTGACTTCCAGGGTGCGCGCGTGACCCGGCCCTTTATTGTGTCCTGCAGACGGATATATCAGCCGCTATTCGAGCCGAGCGCTTGCCAAGTGGCATTAGGAATCCTTTTCGCTTAATAGGAG
>JAJYMR010000239.1 GCA_021786815.1 Deltaproteobacteria bacterium | reverse complement strand
CGGCCACGACACCTGGAAGGGCGATAGCTGGAAGCATGGCGCCGCTGCTGCATGGCTGGTCGGTTCCTACGATCCCAAGCTAAACATCATCTATTACGGAACCAGCAATCCGGGTCCGTGGGACACTAGCCAGCGCGCCAACACGCCCGACTACGGCAAGTACACCAATCTCTATAGTTCGAGCCTGCTAGCGCTCGATCCCGACAACGGAAAGATTCTCTGGCACATCCAGTACACGCCTGCCGATGCGTGGGATTACGACGGCGTCAACGAGGCGATGCTCGTCAACCTGACGATCGCCGGGAAGGAGATCCCCGCGCTGCTCCATGCCGATCGCAACGGCTTTTTCTATGTCGCGAATCGCAAGACCGGCCAGCTAATCTCGGCCAAGCCATTCGTTGACGTCAACTGGGCCAAGGGAATCAATCTCGAGACCGGACGGCCTGTCGAGGTTCCCGGGATGCGTCCTACTCTCACGCATGAGGCCAGGAACGTCTGCCCGAGCGCGCTCGGCGGCAAAAACTGGCAGCCGATGTCGTTCGACCCGCATACGAAGCTGGTCTATCTGACCGCCAACAATCTCTGCATGACGGCCAAGGAAGAGAAGGTGAAGTACCATCGCGGGCTGATGTACCTTGGTATCAACCCTGCCAAGGTCTACGCAGGTCCGGGCGGTTACCAGGGACAGCTGATCGCGTGGAATCCCGTCGAACAGAAAGCCGAATGGAGTATCAAGGAGCCGCTCTGGTATAACGGCGGAGTGCTCACCACGGGCGGCGGGCTCGTCTTTTACGGCACGTTCGACGGATGGTTCAAGGCGGTCGATGCGCGAAGCGGCAAGGTGCTCTGGAAGTTCAACGTCGGAAGCGGAGTGGGCGCCGCCCCGATGACGTATATGATCGACGGCAAGCAATATGTCGCGCTCGTCGTCGGCCGCTCCGTCACCGAGCCTGACTGGCTCGGCGCATTCGGCGCACAGTCCGTAGCGAAGACTTCCCAGGCGGGTGAACTGTTCGTATTCGCGCTCGGCAAGTGAGTGCGGCTGCAAGGGAGGCGGGATTGAGTTGAGAAGCTGGATTCCGTTTTTGCTGGCCTCCATGCTTTTCCTGATGGCGACCGGGCATGTACGCGCCAAAAGCGCAGCCGCGCAAGGTCATGCGTCCGATGCTCAGTCGATCCATCGGGGGCGGACAGTGTTCAATTCCAATTGCGCTCATTGCCACGGCGAGGACGCTGCCGCCGACGACTCCTACTACAACCTGCCGCAATTGCTCAGCGACAGGAAGGACGCGTTTTTTTTCCATACCGTCACGAACGGGATGGCGTCCAAGGGAATGCCGGCCTGGCGCGGGATCCTGAACCATCGCCAGATGGCGGACGTGCTCGCTTTCATCCGGTCAATCGAAAAGGACCAAGGTATTACGGGCGATTGAGCACGCATCGTCGTTCGCGCGGCGGCCGATGGCCGCGCGGATTGAACTAACGCGCTATCGCGAGCGGACTGCGATGGGAAAGATTCTCGTACTGCAACATCATCGCATTGAAACTCTTGGCACAATCGCCGACGCGCTCGACGGCGCGGGGTTCTCGTACGACTGCGTGCGCACGTTCGCTGGAGAACCGGTGCCGCGCGACCTCGCTGGAGCCGACGGGCTTGTCATCATGGGCGGTCCGATGGGCGTGTACGAGACGGACCGCTACCCGTTCATCCGTGACGAGCTGGCGCTTATCGAGTCGGCGCTCAAGGACGAGAAACCCATTCTGGGCGTGTGTCTCGGAAGCCAGCTTCTTGCCGCGACGCTGGGCGCGAGCGTAAGGCGCGGCAGCGCGAAGGAACTCGGATGGTATCCGGTTCGGATGTCGGCCGAGGCGAAGGAAGACCGGCTGCTGCGCGACGCGCCCGAGACGTTCATGGCGTTGCACTGGCACGGTGACGTATTCGACCTTCCGCGCGGCGCCGTCGCGCTCGCGTCCTCGCAGATGACGCCGCTACAGGCGTTTCGCTATGGCGAGAAGGCCTACGGTTTCCTGTTCCACATGGAAGTCACGGCTGAGGCGATTAGCGCAATGGTCCGTGAATTCTCCGACGAGGTGCGCGAAGCGGGCGCCGATGACCAAAGGATAATCGCCGAGGGCGAGCGCCATCTGCCGTCGCTTTCGGCGCTCGCGGCGCGGGTGTTTTCGCGATGGGCCGCGCTGGCCGCTACAGCGCACGGCTGACAAGCTACACCTCCGAAGCGGCTCACCGCTCGGCGGTTGCGCGGACGACGCCGCGCGCTGTATCCCGGCCTATCCGCGCATCAGGATAAGTTGCATCCCGGCCAGGCTCAGCACGTCGTTGGTGCCGTCCTCGATCAGCGCGGCACGCGCGTCGCGGAAGATCTTTTCCACCGGGTACTCTTTGCTGAGCCCGTTGCCGCCGAATAGCTGTACCGCGTCGCTGGCGATGTCGAATGCCGCCTGGGTGCAGAACGTCTTCGACGCCATTGCGTATTCGAGCGCGGGAATCGGCGCGCGGTCGTTGTAGATCATGGCTGCGCGAGACAGTCGGCGGCACGCTTCGACCTTGGTGAACATGTCGAACAGACGTCGTTGGACGAGCTGATGCTCGCAAATCGGTTTTCCACCCTGGACGCGCTGGCGTGAGTAATCGAACGCCGCTTCAAAGGCGGAGCGCGCGACGCCGGTGAAAACCGCGCCCATCGTGCCGTTCGCCGAGGACAGCACCCTGGCGCCAGCGAGTTGGAAGTCGTCGGGGCTGGCCAGCATGTACTTCGCCGGGACCCTGACGTTATCGAAGAAGATCTCGCCCTGGTTGAGCGCGCGCTGGCCGAGCTTGTTGAGCGGCCTGCCCTTCGACACGCCGGGAAGATCAAACGGGATGAAGGCCGCTGCCGCTGCGCGGGGACTGCCGTTGTGCGCCGCCGTCATCAGGTAGGTGAGCCCGTGGGTAGAGATCGTGCCGTTGGAGACCCACGCCGCCTTCTGTCCGTTGATCACGTAGCAATCGCCGTCGCGCCGCGCGATCACGCGTCCGCCGTTGTTGGTCGGGTCGTTATCGTCGAGGATCGATGTGCCCCAGTCCGAGCCGTGGGCCGGCTCGGTTACCGGCCAGCATCCGATATACTTCGCTTCGCGGTCGGCGACGAACGGCCTGACGTAGCGCTCGATCATCTCCCGGTCGCCGGTCTGCGCGAGCGCGGTGAACGGAAACCCGGCGACTGCGAGGCTTATCGCCAGGTCCGCGCTGCCCCATCCGAGTTCTTCGAGAAAAACGTGAAGGCCGAGTCCGTGAAGGCCGAGTCCGCCCAGTTCCTCCGGCAGTGTCGCGGTGTGATAGCCGAGCGCGTAAGCGGAGCGCATGAAGTCCCACAGGCGCGAGCCGCGCTCGATCACCTGGTGCGGATCGGCGAGGCGGTCGAGCGCGATCGCGGCGGGACGCAGGACGTTTTTCGCAAAGCGATGGACGGCATCACGTAGTTCGGCGATTTCTTCCGGGAGATCGACGTCCAGTTCGACATAGGTTTCCATCGGCCCGCACCCCCTGCGTTATCAGGTTTGCCCGTTGCCGGTCTTGCCGGCAGGCGGAACGAAGTTGGGAACGAGATCGAGCGCCTTGTGCAGGAATTCAAGCTCCTTCTGTCGGTACTCCAGCGGAGCGGACGCCTGGAGCATCCCGTCGCGCTTGAGTTCCTCGACCACGGCTGGGTCGCGCTCGAAGGCATGTCCGTGCTCGTTGATGAAGTAGAGCTGCTCGAACGGGAGCTTGGGCCGTTGCCCGCCCGCGTCGCGCTGCTCGAGCGGGTATCCGACCGTCATCAGGACCAGCAGATGGGCCGATTCGGGCAGCTTGAACAACTTGCGCATCTTCTTCTCGCGCGGGCCGTCGAGCGAGCCGGTGCCGATGCAGCAGGTGCCGAGCCCTTCGTCGTAAGCGACCAGCGTGGCCTGCGCAATTCCCTGCCCGCAGTCCATGTCGGTGAGCCCGGTCTGCATTATTCCGTCATAGTTCAGCTTGAAGTACGGGATGAGCACCTGGTCGAGGAACTGATGCTCGGCTGCCTTGTTCACGCCCATCACGCGCGCCTCGATCAGTTCGTGCAGGCGGTCTCCCTGGGTGGGATGGCCGGTGGCACGGTCGTAGATCGCCTCTTCGACCCAGTACCAGAGGATGACGACTGGCGCGTGCTTTAGTTGCGCGGTGCCGAGCGGGGCGACCAGCGCGTCCCACTTCTCAGGGGGCGAGGAGTCGCGAAACATCACGATAGCGCGCAGCGCCTGCACGTTGCCCCAGAACGAGGCGAGGCGCGCTGCCTCGAGCATCTTCTGGATCTTCTCGCGCTCGACGTTGCGGGAGGGATTGTAGAACCGTATCGT
>JAJYMR010000032.1 GCA_021786815.1 Deltaproteobacteria bacterium | reverse complement strand
GATCAGCCAGAGGAAGATTCCGGAAACGCTCGCGCCGACGACGCCGCCGTAACGGCGCAACGCAGGCATCGCCGCGCCCACCCTGCTGGTTGCGGCGACCAGCGCGACCGTCATTGCGAGCACGATCGTCGAATGGCCGAGCGAAAAGAAGAAGCCGACCGACAGCGGGCGCTTGCCCTTCTGGAGCAGGAAGCGCGTGGTGTCGTCGATTGCCGCGATATGGTCCGCGTCGAATGCATGGCGCAGTCCCAGCCCGTACGCGAGCGCGCCCAGCCCGGCCAGCGCGGCGACGCGCGGAGCATAGGCCAGGAAGAGCCCCCATCCGATCAGATGCAGAAGCGCGACGCACCCAAACAGCGCGGCGATCTCAGTCCGGCCGCCGCCCTTCGGCAAGGCTTTCAAGTCTTCGGACACCTCCGCTCCAGTCCGCGATCACGTAAAACGCCTGTCGCAATCGCCACGCCTGAAGATATCGAATCGATGCCGACAAAGACACGGTTTCCGTGCGATGCGGCGGACCGGGGCGCACGCGCGGCGATGCCCGGCTTGCAACTTCGCCCCCAAACTGTTTCTCATCGCGATAACCGTTTGCTCTGCGCGCGGAGAGGCATCATGGCATTCGCAAACATCACGCTGGAAAAACACGAACTCATCGGTACGCTCACCTTGAACCGTCCCGAAAAGCTGAACGCGATGACCCCGGCGCTCATCGCCGAGATGGGCGAGGCGCTGACAGCAATCGAAAAGGATCCCGAGATCAAGGTCTTGATCGTCCGCGGCGCGGGCCGCGCTTTCTGCTCCGGCTATGACCTGACGGTGGGACTCGATGGCGGCACGGCGGAGCGTTACACGCTCGACGACGACCAACATTCGTTGCAGCGCTACGTCGAACACTGGCTGCGATTGCGCGATCTGCCGAAGCCCGTCATCTCGATGGTGCACGGGTACTGCCTGGCAGGAGGAACGCAACTCGCCATCTCTACGGACATTATCTTCGTCGCCGAGAACGCGAGCATAGGATTTCCTTCGATACCCGCGGGCGCGGGCTATGTCAGCGCGTTCTGGAACTGGATGGTCGGGCCGCATCGCACCAAGTACATGGCGTTTCTTCCCGGCAGCCGGATAAGCGGGAAGGAAGCCGAGGCGATAGGCTTCGCGACGCGCGCGTTTCCCGTCGAGAAGCTCGAGGAAGAGACCTATAATTACGCGCGACGGGTCAGCAAGGTCCCCGCACAGAAGCTTCGGCTCGAGAAGCTCGCCATAAACCGCGCCATCGATATGCAGGGATTCCGGACCGCGGTGCTGACGGGCGCCGAGTTCGACGCGATCTTCCATTTCGGCCCCGGCAACGACGAGATTCGCGCTGTTCAGAAGGAGCGCGGGCTGCGCGGCGCCATCCAGTGGTACGAGCAGAAATAGCTACCCGCGTATCCTCAGAGAATCGCGAGCGCGTTGCCGGGCGAACCGATTCCGTTCGGCAGCCTGAGCGGCGCCGCGACAAAAAAGAACGACCAGCGTCCGAGAGCACGGCAGCGCTCCGTGAGCCGCTCGAAATCGAAGAATTCACCGAGCGCGAGACCCAGCAGTGGAAGCAGACGGCGATGGAGCGAGCCGATCCCGGGATCACCCGGAGTCGCCTCCACTGCCGGATTGTCGCAGCAGAGCGCGCCGATATGCGCATCCCAGAGAAACCGCGCCATCGCCTCGTCGGCTCTGAGACCGGCCGAAGAAGGCGTCTTCGCAATCCTGTCACGGCCATCCTCGCCGAGCGCCTTGTAGGCGTCCACCCATCCGGTGTGAATGCACAGGATGTCGCCGGGATGCAGCGTCTCGTTCTGCGCACGGAGCGCGCTTGAGAGCTCGTCGGCCGTAATCATCACCGGCTCGAACGGATCGAGTGGCCGCCCCGCAGTTCGCATCCAGCCGCTGATGTCGAGCAGCACCCCGCGTCCGGCGATCCCATGCTCGGCCCATCGATCGATTCCAAGCCCGTTCGGCGCGTCCGTAGGATCCTGCGTGCGGCCACCCCAAAAGCCGTGCTCCCGGCATCGAACGTGACTGAGCGCGTCCCATTGCGTGGAGGCCTGGGGATGGAAACCGTCGAGCCGGTCGTCCATCTCGTTGCGGCTGAGCGCGAAGATCTCATGGCGGTAGCGCTTGCGGCCGAACATCGGCGGGTCGGGCAGATTCAGCGGCAGATCGAGTGAAATCATCTCGCCCGTCCGCACCAATGCCGCGCCTGCGGTCACGCGCTCGGGCGTGAGAAGGTTGATACTGCCAAGCGTGTCGTCGGGTCCAAATTCCTGCCAGGCGTGACGCATCCCAAGTCCGGGGACCAGGGGCAGCTCATCGAAAGGTCGAAACGGTTTCATCGCCGCATCATAAGGTCCGCATGAGCTTACGCTCAACCCAACCGGCCGCCCCCCTCAGCGGGCGGACAGACTCGCGTTCGGGTCGTGTCCGAGCCGCAGGAGCACAGGAACCGCGAAACTCATGCGTGAGGCAAGGCTTCCCGCTTAGGGCTGGCCGAGCGAGCAACGTTCTCGTCGGCGTTGGGGCTGGCGCCGATGTCCGGTCGCGGTTTCAGATTCCAAGCGATAGCGGCCGACGGTGAGAGCGTCGAGTTGTGCGCATCCTCTTCGGCGCGTAAATCGTGAGTTCGTATCTTGGCGTCCGCGGTATCCGACAACTGGGCCCGTTCGATCAGGCCGGGGAACGGAGCATACGAGATGGCGGCCGACAGCGCCTGCGCGGCGTCATTCCCGCAAGTCGTGAAGCCTGCTTCGAAGCGGTTTGGCCAGAGCGGCTGGCTTGATTCTAATCTTGCGTTCCGAGGACCCATTGATCGGCTGCGCCAAGGGTCGCGCGGACAGCTTCGTCACCCGCCCTGTCAGTCCACCGTCGTTCAGGAGAACATACTGTTTCCCGCGCCGCGCGAGCACGCCCTCCTCGACCATCATCGCGATAAGCCTGCTCACCATCGGGCGCGAACTGCCGATCATCTCGGCGAGGTCGGAGTGCAAAGGGGTGAACGTCAGCAGGATACCTTCCTTGTCCTTGACCCCAAAGCGCCGCGCGATCTGCCTGAGGACAAGCTCGATCCTTTCGCGGCATGAAAGGCCCAGAAAGTTGACGTAGTGAACCAGCCACGACGACCACATCGCGTTCATGCGCTGCAGGACTTCGATCAACGTGGACTGCTCGATCTCGCTGACGAGTTTCAGGATCTGCTGGCGCGTCACCATCGCCAGCACGCACTTCGTCATGGTCTGCGCCTCGAGGCGGCGAGTCCACTGGCCGTGCTCGTCGAGGCCGTCAACACCTCCGAGCACGTCTCCCGGCGAAGCGAGATGAACCAGAATCCGCGAACCGTCGGGCTGCGGGTAGTAAATCCTCACCATCCCTTTTACGACCCAGAACAGGATGTCCGCGGCGGAGTCCTGCCGGAAGACAAGACTGTCGGGACCATACGTCACAGGAGTGTGGTACTTGATCAGTCCGTCGATCACTTCAGCAGGGACTGCTCGATGCTGAAGTTGAGCCCGAAGATCCTGATGCTCATCGACCCCCATTTTTTCCATCTTTCCAACCTTAATAAGCTGATAATGGCCACGTGGAGGTTGCCACGACCGCTTATGATCGAAATTGCCCAAACAGTGATACCTAAAGCCAATAATGCATAGTCTTGCCCTCGCGTGCAAGTAAAAACAGCCTATACTATCAGATTAGTTATCGTATCAACTTGTACATATCTGGGTGCGAAGATGAGCTTTAGAGGAAAAGCGTCGACCTATCTGCAACGCTTGAACTCAACGTGGCGTGGCAGAGACGACAGAAGGCGGCTTCTGTGATCGTTTCCGTCTGAGAGCGTGTGTTTTGAGATCCACAGCCAAGGCAATCATGGCGATGCTATCCTGGAAGGGACCATAGCCGCGGTGCGCCGACATCGGTTCGCAGGCGTTGGCAATTCGCGCGCGGAGGAATCGACGCGCGACTGCGGGACGCGGCTCTGTGCTGTCAAAAAGAAAGGGCGTTGGCCGTTTGGCCAACGCCCCGTTCGATCCGGAGAGAGCTGCGGATATTACGCCGCCAGTGGTAGATGCTGGTCGTCGCTGGCGGTGTTTCTGCGTTTCAGGACCGCCACGCCCACGATTGCGAAACCGAGCATCATCAGAAGGAGCGATACCGGCTCGGGGCTTAGATCCAGCTGGCCGCTCGAGATAACGTTGCCAACCGTCATCAGAGTTGTCGAAGCCGCAAAGGCACCGAGGGTAAGGCTACCGATGGTGCTTAGCTGCAGGTCGATGATGTAATTGATGCCGTTGATGCTGGCCGTGCCAACCAGCGTAGGCATGTTGGTGCCATCCTTCATGTAGCTCCAAGTCACAGTCGCGGCAGGCCACGCATCGTTATCCGCGTCGCTTAC
>JAJYMR010000233.1 GCA_021786815.1 Deltaproteobacteria bacterium | reverse complement strand
ACTAGCGCAACTCCGCGCATGAAAGTTGCCGCGGCAAAGCCCGCGAGGTCGCCCACCACCCCGCCGCCGAGCGCGAACACCGCGCTCTGCCGGTCAAGCTCCGCCTCGGCCATCCGATCGTAGGCGCTTGAGAGCGTCGCGAGCGATTTGCTCGCCTCACCCGCCGCGATTTCCATCATGGCGGCTTTGAAGCCCGCGTCGGCAAGCGCCGCGAGCGCGCGCTCGGCGTAAAGCGGGCCGACGTTCGAGTCCGTCACGAGCATCGCGCGCCCTGGCCTTAGCCGCGCGTCGCGAGCCAGTTCGCCGAGCCTGTCGAGCAATCCCGTGCCGACGTGCACGGGATGGGTCTTAGGGCCGAGTTCTACGCTGAACGTGCGCATCGCCGCGCTCCGAGCCGTACAAAAGCCGCGAGCACCCGCTCGGCGACCTCTTCGACAGTGATATCGGACGTGTCCACCGTGACGTCGGCGCGCGCGTACGCTCCGCGCCGCTCAGCGAGCAGTTCCTCGATCCGTTCGGACAGCGGTTTCGCGCCTTCGAGCAGCTTGGGGCGCTCGGTGCGCGATTTCTCGACGCGTCGCGCGATCACCTCAGGCCGTGCGCTGAGGCATATGATTACACCGGTTGCGCTGAGCGCCCGATAATTGGCTTCGTCCACCAGCGCGCCGCCGCCTGTTGAGACGACCGCCGGCCGCTGGCGCTTGCACAGAGCGCATCGGCACCGGTCACACGCGATTTCCGAGATCACTTCGCGTTCGAGACGGCGGAAATGCGGCTCGCCGTCCTCGCTGAAAATAGCGGCGACGGGTTTTCCCGCGCGCGCGACCAGGCGCTGGTCGGTGTCTATCAGCGGCCATCCGAGCCGCCGCGCGACTATCGCGGCCACCGCGCTTTTCCCCGTGGCCATGAAGCCGGTCAGGATAAGCCTGGGCGCCATCGCGCGCGCACCTTCCACGCTCAATAGTTTCGAACCTGCCCGAGGTAGCCCTGGTAGTTGCGCATGATCTCGACCAGCGAGTCGCCGCCGAATTTTTCGATGAACGCGCTGGCCAGTTCGAACGCCACGACCGTTTCGGCGATCACCGCAGCGGCCGGAATCGCGCATACGTCGGAGCGCTCGATTGCGCCGACCGCTTCGGCCTTGGTCCGTATATCCACCGAGCGCAACGGACGCATCAGGGTGGAAAGCGGTTTGAACGCGACGCGCACCCGAAGCGGCTCGCCCGTGCTCATCCCGCCTTCGGTGCCGCCCGAGTTGTTCGAGAAGCGCGTGAAGCGATGTTCCGCCGCGTCGTATCCGATTTCGTCGTGAAGCTCGGAGCCGCGCACCCGCGCCGCCCGAAAGCCCCATCCGAATTCGACACCCTTGACCGCCTGGATACTCATCAGGGCGAAGCCAAGCCGCGCGTCGAGCTTGCGGTCCCATTGGACGTGGGTGCCGAGCCCGACCGGAAGCCCGGTCGCGAGCACCTCGACCACCCCACCGAGGGTGTCGCCCGCCTTCTTGCACGCGTCGATTTCCGCGATAATCGCACGCTCGGCCTCAGGATCGGCGACCCGCACCTGCGACTCCTCGGTGATACGCGCGAGTTCCTCCATCGAGAGTCCCTCGGGCGTCTTTGCCTCGGTCGCGCCGATACTGGCCACGTAGCCGAGCACCGAGATTCCGAACGGAGCGAGCAGCTGCTTCGTGAGCGAGCCGATTGCGACGCGGGCGGTTGTCTCACGCGCGGAGGCGCGTTCGAGCACCTCACGGATATCTTCGAGATTGTACTTGAGCACGCCCGCGAGGTCGGCATGGCCGGGGCGCGGGCGCGTAACCGGCGTCGCTTCGGCGCGATCGTTTGGATCGGCCGACATCCGCTTCTGCCAGTTCTTGAAGTCCCGATTCTCGATGATGAAGGTGATCGGGCTTCCCATCGTGCGCCCGAAACGGATTCCCGAAACCGGACGCACCTGGTCCTTTTCGATAAGCATCCGGCCGCCGCGCCCGTAACCCTTCTGACGGCGCGCCAGGTCGGCATCGATACGGGCGATATCCACGTCGAATCCTGCGGGAACGCCCTCGACAACGGCGACCAGTTCGGGACCGTGCGATTCGCCGGCGGTTAGAAAACGTAGCATCTTGAGATGTCCTATTGGCGGGGCAATCCCCCGTCAATCGATTCAATCAGACTGGGCAGGCTCGGGAAAGCGCCCGTCGCGCATCGCGGCCCGTCCCGGTATAAACTGCCGAGGGCGGCGCCGGGCCGCCGTGGGCAGAGTAGCTACGCGATGCAGGCAAGGGTGGTCGTCGTCGGGGCGGTTGGCAAGGTGGACGTGCTCAACTACGCGGTGCCAGCCGCGATGCGCGCGCGGGTCGCGCCGGGCCATCGCGTGCTCGTACCGCTGCGCTCGCGCAAGGTCACCGCCGTGGTGCTGGAGGTCCTTGAAGACGAGGAGGGCGCTGCGGACGGCGCCGCTCTCAAGCCCATCCTCGAGCTTCTCGAGCCGAAGCCGCTCTTCGACCGCCCTCATCTGCAGCTTTTCGAGTTCCTGTCGAATTACTACATGGTGTCGCTCGCCGACGCGTATCGCAGCATCATCCCGGCCGCCGCGCGCGTCGAATCGAAGACCGTCTATCGGCTCGCGCGCAAGCCCGACGCGCTTCGCGCGGCCGCGATGACCGATTCGGAGCGGGCGCTGGTCGAAGCGCTGGCAAAGCACCCCATGACGGCGCGGCAGATCGCGCGGCTTGGCGCGAATGGCGAGGCGACGCTCTCTGCGTTGGGCGCGCTTTCCGCGGAAGGAATCGTTGCGGCGCGAGCCGCCACGCGAGGCCGCCGTCGCGAGCCGGCCGAAATGCTGAGGGTGCGTCTTTGCGACAACGGCGCGGCCGAAGCGGCGTTGCGCGGAGCCAAACAGCGCGAGGTTGTATCGCTTGTCGGCCAAGCGGGTTCGCCGGGTCTTACGATGGACGAGATCGAGCGGGCGATTCCCGGTGCGAGGGCTGTTATCAGGAGGCTCGCAGGCTGCGGCGTCGTTACGCTCGATTCATGGACGACGCCCAAAAGCGCCGACGGCGATGCGTCCGCGCCGAACCGCGCCCAGCCGCCATACGCGCTTACGCCCGAGCAGTTGGAGGCGATTTCCCTTGTCAGGCCGCGAATCGAGGAGCGCTCGTTTCAGGCATTCCTTCTCTACGGCGTCACCGGAAGCGGAAAAACCGAGGTCTATCTCCAGCTTGCGGCGTCCGCTCTCGACGCGGGGCGGCAGGTCGTGATTTTGGTGCCGGAAATCGCGCTTGCCGACGAACTGGTGCGCTCGTTCCGCGCGCGCTTCGGCTCCCTGGTTGGGGTTGCGCACAGCGCGCAGACGGTCACCGAGCGATGGGCAAGCTGGATGGCGACGCTCGGCGGCGAGGCGCGAATCATGATCGGCCCGCGCTCTCTCATCTTCGCGCCGATTCACGACGCCGGACTTGTCGTCGTCGATGAAGAGCACGACGCGGCCTACAAGAGCGAGGAGGGAATCCGTTACCATGCGCGCGACCTTGCTGTCGCGCTCGGACGGTTTGCCGGATGCCCTGTAGTGCTCGGCTCGGCGACTCCCTCGGCGGAGTCGTTTTTCAACGCGCGGCGTGGGCGTTACCGGATGCTCAGGCTTGCGCGCCGGGTGGAAGGTCGTCCGATGGCCGAGGTCGAGGTGATCGATCTGCGCCAGGAGATGGCTGCCGCACGCGCCGCCGCCAAACCCGCCGAGCATGCATCTTCGGCGCCCGCGATTCCGCTTTCGCGCGCGCTGGTCGCCGAGCTTCGCTCCAATCTCGAGGCGGGCGGCCAGAGCATCGTGTTTCTGAACCGCCGCGGCTATCACAACTTCCTGCAGTGCCATCTGTGCGGCAACGTGATCGCCTGCGAGAGCTGCAGCGTCGCGATGACGTTCCATCTGAGCGACCGGTCGCTTCGATGCCATTACTGCGGCGAGCGATTCGACGCGCCGGAGCTATGCCCGGAATGCGGCCAGCTTGGCTTGGAAGGACAGGGCTTCGGCACCGAGAGGCTTCAGTCCGCGCTCGGCGAGCTTCTTCCCGGCGCACGAATAGACAGGATGGACAGCGACACGAGCGGACGGCGCGGCGCTCGGGCGGCGATCGTGTCGGCGCTTCGGGCCGGCGAAATAGACGTGCTGGTCGGAACCCAGATGATCACCAAGGGCTTCGACTTCCCGAATGTGACGCTCGCCGCCGTAATCCTTGCCGACCTTGCGCTCAACCTGCCCGACTTCCGTTCGGCCGAGCGAACGTTCCAGTTGCTGACCCAGGTTGCGGGGCGCGCCGGACGCGGCGAGCGGCCCGGACGCGTCATAATCCAGACCTGGGCGCCGCATCATTACAGTATCCGCGCCGCGCGCGAGCAGGATTACGCGCGCTTCATCCGGCGCGAGATGGAGCTGCGCCGCGAGCTTTTCTACCCGCCG
>JAJYMR010000318.1 GCA_021786815.1 Deltaproteobacteria bacterium | reverse complement strand
GGACTGGATGCACTTGAGGTGCGGAGATGGAGCGGTGGCGCTGAACAGCCCTCTTCAATGGCGGGTTGGGGTTGACTTCCAGGGTGCGCGCGTGACCCGGCCCTTTATTGTGTCCTGCAGACGGATATATCAGCCGCTATTCGAGCCGAGCGCTTGCCAAGTGGCATTAGGAATCCTTTTCGCTTAATAGGAGGAGATTGGGTTATGAAGAGGCTTTCGGGGGTATTGATGGGCGCGCTGCTCGCTTTCGCGAGTGCGGGAATCGCCGGCGCGGGCAGCGGACCCGGCACCAAGCCGGTCGCGGCGAACATCTTCGGAACCGTCGCGGATGGTTCGAGTAATTCGGACCCCAGCAACGGAAATGCGTGCAACGTCACGAGTTGGGTTGACGAATGTCCGAGCGGAAGTTGCGAGTGCGCCACACTTGCTTCGCCCAGGATTAGCAACTCGAAACTGACTGTCGCCAACGTTTTTTTTACCATCGACAGGGGAGTGAATCCCGCCACGCAGTCAGCGGTCAACAACGGACCGAGCCCAAGCTGCAACCTGGTATTGGGCACCGCAAGCATCACCGCCAAGGATAACAGCTCCAGCGAAACTCTTAATTTCATCGGAACCACCTGTAAGCACGTCATCCGAATCACCGCGACGAATCCACAGGGCGTTTATGATAAAGACATCCTAAGCGGCGGATGGGGCATCTCGGACGCTCCGGCGTCAAATCCGCTGGAGTCCGGATGGGGCACGTTCACAGGCGTGGGGAACAACAAAAACGCGGCCGTGACCCTGCACCTGCAGGGCTGGGCCAGTAAATAACGAATCGGCGCTCGGAATTGGCGAGTAGCCAATTCCGACGCTCAAAATCGAAGGCGGGCGCCATCAAGGTGCCCGCCTTCTTTTTTGATTTGGCAATGCCCGGTGCTCGACCCACGCGGTTCACCGCACGGCCGCGCGTCGATGCCTTCCGGTCGTTGAAAATTTCTGGTTTCGCAGAGGAAACGGTGGTTGCGGGGGAGGGATTTGAACCCACGACCTCCGGGTTATGAGCCCGGCGAGCTACCAGACTGCTCCACCCCGCCCGGGCATAGTATCGGTCGAAGTGAAGGCTGGTCAATATGGGAGTCGAAAAAGTACGCGAGAAGACTGCCTTTTTTGTTTTTCGGCTTCCGCCGCGCCCGTCTCAGCCGGAAAGTAATTCGCCCCTGGGCGCACTTCCGCGCGCATCGCGAGAAGATGCGTTCGCGCTCGACCCTGGGAACCCTGGCGGAAATTTTTGAGCCGCTGACGGCTCGGGCGCGAATCGAAGGACGATGCGCCCGCGCCGGCGCGGCTCGGATACGATCGCAGGAGAATGTGGAATCGGGACTCAGCCGGGCATGATGCGGATATTGCAGTCGCGATGCGCCTTGCCGAACTCGATGATCTCCTTTTCGGCCGGCGTCGCACCGGGCTTGTCTCCGCCCAGCATCAGTTGCTTCGCCTGCGCCATGTCGAAGTCGTCGGCCTCGACGCTATCGCTGTGGTCGTCGCAGATGATGAAAACCATTTCAGCTCCTTGAACCTCCCGCGTTGAATCCTCAACGCTATACGAAGCCGCCCGCCATGTCAGCATCGCGTGGAACTCCCGCGCGCCTTTGCGCCTTTGACGCCGACAAGCCGTTTTGTGGTATCCGTGAATCCAGGTCGATTCAGGAGTGCGAGGCTGATGAGTCTAAAGGGAAAAGCTGCCGCGATCGGAATCGGCGAACTCAAGCCGGTAAAGGAGCCGGGCGACCTCACGGCGCTCGGCCTGATGGCCAAAGTTTCAGCCGAAGCGATCGCCGACGCGGGACTGGAGAAAAACGATATCGACGGCTTCCTGGTCGGGATGCCGTACGCTGACCCGGGGATGCTCTATCCGGCGTCCGCAATCGAGGTGCTGGGACTGGCGCCGCGGATGCTGAACGTCGTGGATATCGGCGGCGCAAGTCCGGCCGGGATGATCTGGCGCGCCGCCGCTGCGATCGACGCCGGGATGTGCAACGCGGTGTTGTGCCTGGTCGCGGATCTGAACCGCGCCGGCGACCAGCGTCCGCCCACCGTCTCGGTCCAGCGCGAGTTCGAATCGCCCTACGGCAATATCGGCGCGAACTGCGGTTACGCGCTTATCGCGCGCCGCCATATGCATGAGTACGTCACCACGCCCGAGCAGATGGCGAAGGTTGCGGTCGATCAGCGCGCGAACGCGCTCAAGAATCCGCTTGCGACCTTCAACGAAAAACCGCTCACGATAGCCGACGTGCTCGGCTCGCGGATGATCGTCGATCCGCTCCATCTCTATGAAATCGTAAGCCCGGTGAGCGGCGCCGCCGCGGTAATCGTCGCCTCGCCCGAAATTGCCCGGCGCACCAAGAATCCCCCCATATGGCTTCTCGGCGCGGGCGAGGCCGCCAACCATTCGTCGATAACCTACGCGCCTTCGATCACCGAATCTCCTATCAAGCCCGCGGCGGAGAGCGCGTTCAGGATGGCGGGGCTCAAGCCGTCCGACATGGATCTCGTCTGCCCGTACGACTGTTACACGATAACCGTAATCGTCACGCTCGAAGACGCCGGCTTCTGCAAGAAGGGCCACGGCGGCCCGTTCGTCGCCGAGCATGATCTGACGTACGCGGGCGATTTTCCCTGCAACACGCACGGCGGCCAGCTCTCGTTCGGACAGCCGGGACTCGCCGGCGGGATGAGCCACGTCACCGAGGCGATTCGGCAGTTGATGGGCCGCGGCGGCGAGCGCCAGGTCAAGGACGCCGCGCTTGGCTACGTCAACGGCAACGGTGGAATCATGAGCGAACAGGTAAGCCTGGTTCTGGAGCGCAGGTCATGAGCGAGTACATAAAGCCGCTTCCCAAACCCTCGCCGACGAGCCGCCCGTTCTGGGAGGCCGCGCGAAAGCATGAGCTGACGCTTCAGCGATGCGGCGGATGCGGCAAGTTCATCTATTATCCGCGCGATCGATGCCCGCACTGTTTCTCGGATAATCTCTCGTGGAATCGCGTGACCGGGCGAGGAACGCTCTACAGCTACACCGTCGTCCATCGCGCTTCGAGCCGCGCCTTCGCTGACGCACCCTACGTGCTCGCGATCGTCGAACTCGACGAGGGTCCTCGGATGACGACCAATATCGTCGCGCCGCCCGAGAGTCTCAAAGTCGGGATGCCGGTCGTCGCGTTCTTTGACGACGTCGCGCCCGGCCACACACTGGTGAAATTCAAACCGGCGTAAGTGAGAGCGGAGGCGGTTGCGCTGCTCTGTAACCTATCCCGACGGAGTCGGGATAGGTCGTCGCGCCGAGCGGGGTGCGAGGGCGCGGGTGAAGGACCGCAAAAGAGGAGTTTTTCCGAGCAACTCCCGCGTACGGTTCCCCTTCGCCGTGGGAAAGGTGTCAGCGGTTGGGTGCGAAGCCTGGCGGCTCGGATTGAGCGCCATGGCCGCGAAGCGCGGCAGGTCGCTACGCCAGCAGGACCGCAACGATTCCGGTCAGGAAAATTCCGTCGAACGTGCCCGCGCCGCCGATCGACGCGACCGGCGCACCGAGCCCTCCGATCTTGTTCAGGTTGGAAATATCGGCGCCGATAAGCGTGCCCATCACGCCGCTCACGTACGCGACCGCGTCCGCGTGATGCGCGCCCAGCACCCATCCGCAGATCGCCGCAACGAGCGGCGGCAGGAAAATCGGCGTTGCGATTCCCATCCCGGGAATCGGCCTCGCAAACCGATGCACCACGAGAGAGACGATCAGGACCCCGATCGCCGCGTGCAGAAGTATCGCCGGCCATAGCGCCAGCACGTAAACCGAAATCGCAACCGGCACGACCGCCCCGCCCACGTTGACCGCAATCACCGTCGAACGGTTGGCGTATCGCACCGGCACGCGATAGCGAACGCCAAAGCTGGTGACGATCTCGGCCGGATGAGGCTCGCCGCTTTCAATCCTGGTTATCGGAATATTGATGTAGCTGCCGAGAAGACTCGCCAGCAGCGCAAGAAAAGCAAGGTTCGGCGAAAGGCCGAGAGCCTGGAACACGCCGCTGATTACGCCGATCCAGACCATCAACAGCCAGAACGCAAGGATCGCGAACAGGATCAGCGCGTAGAAGAGCAGGAATGGCCCGAAGAACATTGCTCGAATCATAGCAAGTCGAACCGAGACTTACACATGCGTGCCGACCTCGGCCCAAAACGGG
Source organism: Deltaproteobacteria bacterium (assembly GCA_021786815.1). GTDB lineage: Bacteria > Desulfobacterota > Binatia > Binatales > Binataceae > DTIX01. The sequence continues at coordinate 245 of JAJYMR010000318.1, read as the reverse complement.
GAAGCTGCGCCACTTTTCGCCCTTTTCGGCCACATCAGGGAAAACGCGCCACGATGAATGGAAGCCGCCGGACTTTGACCCGCCGGATGCAAGGGCCTGTTGTGCCGGTACGCGCTTCGGATAAAATCGCGCGCAAACCCAATGAATAGCGCAGAACGCTCCGAACTGCTGAACCTTCTCGCCCGCGAGTCGTATATCGAGCGGGCGCTCAGGCTCGCCTCTGGCCGCTCGTCAACCTACTACAT
>JAJYMR010000123.1 GCA_021786815.1 Deltaproteobacteria bacterium | reverse complement strand
TCGGGATTGCGCGTGCAAGTAGTCTCGCCGACCAACTCCGCGCGCGTATTCCTGCGCGGCCGTCCGCACCCGGCAGACGCAGGCCGTGGTGAAATGATAAGCTCCGCTCGCGTGCGCCGATACGGCGCGAAGTTCGTATGGCACGCGTTGTGGACTTCGTGCAGCGGTGCGCCAGCCATGCGCGGTTTGCGCGCGAGCCGAGTGGGGCAGGACGTTGGGAAACGATTACATAGAGGCGGCGCGGGTTTTCCACGAGGTTACCAAACACTCGTACACGAGCGTTCGCTCGACGCCTCATTACCTCGACTGGGACAACCGGCCGATGCCCTACAAAATCTATCCGGAGGCCGGAGCTATCGCCCTGCCGCGCGACCTTGGCCTGTCGGGCGAGCCCGCGCTCGCGACGATCGCGGCCGAAGCCAATCCGGACTCCGAAACCGCGCTCGACGTGGCGGCGCTCACGCGCATCCTGTTCTCGGCCGACGGACTGACGCGTCGCACGCGCCTGGGCGAAGAGGAATATCACTTCCGCGCGGCGCCCTCGGCGGGCGCGCTTTATCCGATCGAGATCTACGTCGCCGCCGGTGACGTAGAAGACCTCGAGCCGGGGCTTTACCATTTCTCGCCGGGCGATCTAAAGCTTCGCGGGCTCAGACGCGGCGACTGGCGCGAAGCGCTCGCGCGGGCGGCCGCGATGCGCCCGTCACTCAGGCAGGCGCACGCCGTACTCGTGATGAGCGCGATCTTCTGGCGCAGCGCGTGGAAGTATCGGGCGCGCGCGTACAGATACTGCTTCTGGGACGCAGGCACGATTCTCGCGAATCTGCTCGCCGCGGCAGTGGCCGAAAGACTCCCGGCCGAGGTGGTGACCGCGTTCGCCGACGCGGAACTGGAGGGGCTTGTCGGAGTGGACGGTGACCGCGAGGGGATGGTTTGCCTGGTTGCGCTGGGCCGTTCGGACAACCCGTGCGCGCCCTCGCCCGAGATCACGCCGCTTGCGCTGGAGTCGCTCGCGCTCTCGCGCGAAGAGGTTGTTTACGACGACCTGGTGAAGATTCATCGCGAGTCGCGGCTCGCGAGCGCCGAACAGGCGGCCCGTATCGCATCGGCGGCGACTCCGGCGGTGGTCGAGAGCGCGGCCTTGGGCGAGACGTTCGCGTTCGAGCCGACACCGCCGGAGCAGGCGATGAGTCTCGGCGAGACGATTCTGCGGCGCGGCTCGACGCGGGTTTTCGCGCAGGAGCCGATCGGCGCTGGCGAACTGGCGTCAATATTCGCTGTGTCGAGCGTGCATCCGCGCGCCGACTTTCCGCGCCTGACCGATACCTACCTGATCGTGAACGCGGTCGAGGGCCTCGAGCCCGGCGCGTACTACTACCGGCGCGATTCGAATGCGTTCGAGCTTTTGAAGAAGGGTAATTTCCGGGGCGAAGCCGGATACCTCTGTCTGGAGCAGCCGCTCGGCCACGACTGCTCTGCGCTCCTGGTGTACATGGCCGACCTTGAACGGGTTCTCGGCGCGCTTGGCAATCGTGGCTACCGCGACGCCCATCTCGAAGCGGGAATTCTTGGCGGGCGGGCTTATCTCGCCGCGTACGCGCTCGGTCGCGGAGCAACCGGGCTCACGTTCTATGACGATGACACGACGAAGTTCTTCGAGCCGCATGCCGCGGGCAAGAGTCCGCTCCTGATGGTCGCGTTGGGCGTTCCGCTCGCTCCCGCGCGCGCTTCCTAGCGCCTCAAATCCTTCTCCGAACCGCCGCAGGCAATTCGTCCGACGACTGTTGAATGGGCGGATGCCCATTAGCTGCGCATCTTAGGTGCCCTTGACGCTCGAAAACCATTTGAGCCGGATGGCATCCGCGTTGCTCGTAAACCGCGCGGCGATCGGTGCGCCGATGGCTTCGTGGTTCGCCGGAGCCTGGCGACTTGGCTGCTCGCTGCCGATTTCAGGCGAACCTGCCTGCATGGAGGGAAGTCATGAGCGACACGCGTTATGCGGCGGTGACCCTTGGAGCGACGGTCACCGCCGCGATCATCATGGCGCTGTTCTTCAAGGCGCCGCCGATTCCGGTCGCGATCGGAACCATTGCGGCCGCGGCGTGGTTGCTGCTTCGGCGGCGGAAGTAGCGGCCACGGCGGCCGCATAAATTTGAACCCGTGTTGGCGACAGGCCGGGCTGGGCATCCGCTCAGCCCGGCCCGCTTTGTTCTCATTTCGGTCTGCTCGCGCTGCCGCTTCCCGTTTGCGTGGGCTTCAGTCACGAAGCGCTTGTCAAGCAACTTTTTTCTTCGGTCGTCGATGCCTCCATAACGAGCGCATGCCGACGCAGTGGGCATCCGCTCGGGCAACAACCAGCCTAAAGCCCGCATTTTGCAATGGCATTTTTCTTGCGGAATGCACTGCCGCCACCGTTGGTAGGAGATGGTTTCCATCCAAATGCTGGCATCAAGGAGGAAAGATGGCTGATCAGACTGAAGCGCCCAAAATGATACCGACGCTCGGTCTCACGGGCGTCACGGTAAACGCGATGGCGCTAATTGCCCCGGGCGCGTTCCTGTGGATCACGTTCGTGCTCCAGGCGGGATACGTGTTCCCCTCGGGGCTGGCGATGTGGGCCGGAATATTCGTGGCCTTGCTGCTGGCATACGCCACCGCGCTATCGTACTCGGAACTTGCGAAGCTCTATCCCGGAGCGGGCAGTTCCTATCTGTTCGCGGAGCAGGCGTTTCTCTCGAAGACCAAGGCCTATCGCTTCGCCCGGATCGCAAAGTTCATCATCGGATGGTCTTCGCATCTCTATTACTGGGTCTATCCGGGGGTGATGGTCGCGACGATGGGGGTCATGATCGGCTACATCGTTGGCACCATAGCGCCGTCATGGATCAACGCCGGGATCCCGGGTCCCGTGTTCATGGCGTTGATCGCGATTGTCTTCTCCTACTTCGTGGCGTACATCGCGTTCCGCGGCGTCAACGGTTCCACGATGGTCAACATCGCGATCAACGGGATCCAGATCGTGGCGTTGCTGTTCTTTGCGGCGCTCGCGATCGCCTACCGTGTTTCTCATCCTGCCGGTTCCACGGGCCTTACGCTCAACGCCTCAGGCGCTGCGGTTCCGGCCGTGATCAAGTACGGTTTTGACGCGGCCAATCCGTCCCATCCGAGCGCGCTCTCGGTCATCATGCCGCATCGGCTCGACTGGGTGATGCTGCAGGCGACTGTCGCGATTCTGCTGCTGGTAGGGTTCGAGTCGGTCACGGCGCTCGGCGAAGAGGCCAAGAATCCCAAGCGCGACATCCCGCGCGGCGTGCTGCTTTCGCTGACGATCCAGGGCCTGTTCTGTTACATGATCGAATACTTCGCGGCCAACTATTTCCTGAACAGCGGCTATAGTCTGGCTGCGGCCAAGGGGTCGGCGGCGCCGCTCGGCGACATGATGGTGATAGTCGGTAACGCGCTTCTGGGCGGACACGGGCAGGCATTCATGCTGCTCGAAGCGCTCACCGTTTTCCTCGCGCTGATCGGCACCACCCTGAGCTGCATCAACACCGGCGCCCGGGTGACCTACGCGATGGGCCGCGACAACGAAGTGCCGGAACACTTCGGCCTGCTGCACGGCGAAAACCTGACGCCCCATCGCGCGATCTGGACCCTGGCGACGATCTCTGCGGTGCTGGGCGCGTACGGAGCGCTGTATTACTTCGCAGGCGGCTCGGCTCCCGACGACAAGACCATCGCGACGCTCCCGCACAACCTGTGGTACGCGCTCGGGATGGGTTCGAACGCGTCTCTGTCGGCGCTGCCCAACGGGCTGCTGCTGATCACGCTGCTGTCGAACTTCGGCACGTTCGTGCTCTACGGGCTGACCAACATCGTGTGCATCGTGGCCTTCCGCGAGCATCACGAGTTCTCCGGCTTCCGCCACATGGTGGTCCCGATCTTCGGCGCGGTCGCCAACTTCGCCTGCCTCGCCTTCTACATCATCGGTCCGGTCGAAGGCCTGGGCAGTGCCAAGGAGCCGCTGCTCGCCGTCGCGATCTCGGTGATTTGGGGCGTTTACGGAGCGATCTACTTCGTGCGCAGCTCGCGGCGCAAGGGCAAGGAGACGATACTAATCAGCAGACCCGTTGAAATGGGTTGATTCAACAGAGGGCGATTCCGGGGCGGGCCGCCGCTGGCGGTCCGCCCCTTGCTGTCTGCGGGGAGAATGCCTTGGGCGCGAATCAGAAGCGGGAAAGCGGCAACTCAACGGAAATTCAGGAAGAGCCGCTTCGGTCGCCGGCGTTCGAGCTTGCGACACTTTCCGATCCGGGCACGGATCGTCCCGACAATGAGGATAGCTGTGGCACCTTCGTCGAAGGACCCGAGAGCGCGGTATTCGCCGTCGCCGACGGCGTGGGCGGCTACGAGGGCGGAGAAGTGGCGAGCGCGATGGCTATCGAGATTACGCTTCGCGCATACCGTGAGAGCCCGCGCGAATGGGGCCCGGCCAAACGGCTCCATC
>JAJYMR010000298.1 GCA_021786815.1 Deltaproteobacteria bacterium | reverse complement strand
AGGGTTTGAGGCATTCCAAGACTGAGCGTGAAAAATAGCCGGGCTGCCGCGGGCGAAAGACTACAATCCGGATTCTGCGCGAAACGCCTGTGCCCGTTGATGTTGGTTCTCGCGCTTTGCGCGACGTTGGCTTCGTCCACGGTTGAAGCCGCGGCCTCGACCATCCCGGGTGGCCGTGCGCTTGCGCCCGCCGCGCTTCGACCGCTTGGCGCGATCGTGCGCGGCGAAATCAGCGCTCATCGCATTCCCGGCGCGGTAGTCCTGATCGGCAATCGGGGCCGTATCGTGTACTGGCGCGCGTTCGGCGACCGCGCATACAGGCCGACCGAGCTTCCGATGACGCGCGGGACGGTCTTCGATCTCGCCTCGCTGACGAAAGTCGTCGCGACGACGACCGCGGTGATGCAACTGGTTGAGCGGCGCCGCCTCGCGCTCGATGCGCCGGTTGCGAAGTACTGGCCCGCATTCGACAGAAACGGCAAGGGCTCGATAACGGTGCGCGAGCTGCTCACCCATTACTCGGGCCTTGCACCGGACTTGAGCCTGGGAAAGCCCTGGCACGGGCGTCGTGCGGCGATAAAACTGATTCTTGCTGAGCGTCCGCTCTCGGCTCCCGGAACGCGTTACCTCTACAGCGACATCAACTTCGAGGTGCTGGGCGAACTCGTCCACCGGATTTCCGGCGAGCCTTTAGACCTCTATTGCGAGCACCGCATCTTCGGCCCATTGGGAATGAAAGACACCGACTTTCGCCCGCCGCGCGCGGAGCGCATCCGAATCGCGCCGACCGAATACCTCGACGGCAGGCTCAGATGGGGCCGTGTGCACGACCCGACGGCCTTCAGGATGGGCGGCGTCGCCGGCCACGCGGGGCTCTTTTCCAGCGCCGGCGACCTTGCGATTTTCGCGCAGATGCTGCTCGACATGGGGCGCGAACGCGGCGTGCGCATCCTGAGCGCGCCGTCCGTCGAGGAGATGACAAGTCCCGAGTCGCCCTCCGGCTACCCCCGGCTTCGTGGTCTCGGATGGGATCTCGCGGCTCCGCTCGCCTCGAACCGCGACGACCTCGCTCCAGTCGGCTCCTACGGCCATACGGGATTCACCGGCACGCTCATCTGGCTCGACCCGGTGTCCGATACCTACGTGATCATCCTGGCCAACCGCGTCTATCCGAACGGACGCGGCGACGCGAGGCCGCTTCGCGAGCAGATCCTGAATCTCGTTTCGCAGGCGCTCGGCCCGGTTTCTGAGCACCGCGTCGTGGCCGGTTGTCCGTGGCTTGCGCCGTTTTGCGAACGTGGCCGGATTCGGCACGCTGCCGTCCGCGAGCCGATAGTCGCGACGGGAGCCGACGTTCTCGAAGCCCGGGGATTTGCGCCGCTGAAAGGGATGCGCGTCGGCGTGATCACCAACCGTACCGGTGTCGACTTGCGCGGCAAATCGCTCATTCGCCTGCTGCAGAGCGCGCCCGGTGTAAAACTCGCCGCAATCTTTACGCCTGAGCATGGGCTGCTCGCGAACGAAGACGCTCGGGTTTCTTCCGGGATCGATCCGGCGACTGGCGTTCCGCTTTTCAGCCTCTACGGGACGTTCCGGCGGCCGACCGACCGCATGCTTGAAGGGATAGACGCGCTCGTGTTCGACGTTCAGGACGCGGGCGCGCGCTTTTACACCTATCCGACAACGATGGCCTACGCGATGGAAGCCGCAGCGCGCAGGGGAATCGCGTTTTATGTTCTGGACCGGCCCGATCCGATCGACGCCGCCGTCGTCGAAGGGCCGGTGATGGATCCGGGCCTCAAGTCGTTTAGCGGATACTTTCCGATGCCGACGCGGCACGGGATGACGATTGGCGAAATGGCAATGATGTTCAACGCCGAGGACCATATCGGCGCGAGTCTGCGCGTGATTCGGATGCGGGGCTACGGCCGTCGGGACTGGTACGACGAAACCGGCCTTCGATGGATAAGCCCGTCGCCCAACCTGCCGACCCTTGAGGCCGCGACGCTCTATCCAGGCGTTGCGATGGTGGAAGGGGCGAACGTAAGCGTCGGGCGCGGAACAGCCTCGCCGTTCGCGCTCGTCGGCGCTCCCTGGATCGAGGGCGCGAAGCTCGCGGCATATCTCAATGCCGAAAAAGTCTCCGGCGTACGATTCGAACCCGCGAGCTTCACTCCCACGGCAAGCCGCTATCGCGGCACTCGATGCGGGGGTGTCAGGTTAATCCTGACGGATCGTGACAGACTGGATTCCCCGGTCCTTGGCGTGCAAATCGCCAGCGCGCTGCACAGGCTTTATCCGAAGCGGTTTCGGCTCGACGAGACGCTCGGGATGCTTGGCTCGCGCCAGGTTCTCGGCGAGATTCGCCGCGACGAAAAGCCGGGCGTGATAAGGCGCGATTGGCAGCCGGCGCTAGAGGCGTTCAGGAAAGAGCGCGCCAGGTTCCTGCTCTATTGAAGTTCGCTCCGCGCCCGAAAACAGCGCGTCGCTCGCGATGCGTCGTTGAGGTGGCCGGGCGTGCGTGTTACTCAGTGCGAGGCGCCTCTACGCGGCGTACCGGACCGGCGGTTCTGCACGCGATCGAGAGGCGGCAAGTTGCCGCGCAAGGATGTGCGTGGAAGGGAAGGGCAGTGGCGGGTCATCCCGAGGTCGAGGTTTCCGATCGCGCCAAGGAGCAAGGGCTCCCGCGGCGCATCAATCTTGTCCGCTCGTCGCCGATCTTCGTGCTGCTCGCGATCGTGGCCGCGAGCGTCGAGAACTACGCGAATCCCGAACTGTGGTGGCAAATTCTGTCCGGCCGCCAGATGCTGCAGGCATGGCAGCCCCGTCTTCACGATGTCTATTCGTACACTGCCTACGGTCACTTGATGCGCGACGATGAGTGGCTGGCGGAAGTCGTGACGACACTCTGCTACGGCGCGGCGGGGGTGACAGGGCTGCTGGTGATGAAGCTCCTGTGCGCGGGGGCGACTGTCGTCTCTCTTGCCTATGCACTCGCCCAGACCGGCGCGTCGGCACGGGTCCAACGGATCGTGCTGTTCCTGGTCGCACTCGCGCTCGCGCCGAACATGCAGTTCAGGCCTCAGATTTTTTCGTTTGCGATACTTGCGTTCGAGATGGCGCTGCTCGCGCGCGAGACATACTGCGGACCTTCACGGAGCCTCTGGCTCCTGGTTCCTGTCTTCGCGCTTTGGGCCAATCTCCACGCCGGATTCGTCGCGGGTCTCGCGGCGATGGGCGTGTTTGCGGCGGTGACGGGGCTGGCCGACTTCCGGCGGTCGGGAGCGATGGGTCGTGGCCTTGTGTTGTGCGCGATCACGCTCGGGTGCGCGCTTGCGACGCTCGTGAATCCTATCGGTTTACAGGTGTGGGGTAACGTCTGGAGCGCACTTTCCGATGTCCTCTGGCAGAAGGCGATAGTCGAATGGCAGCCGATGCTCGGAATGCTCGCGTACGACCTGAGAACGTCGTTGGCGAACGCGATCGTGGATTGTTTTGTGCCGCTCGGATTCTTCATCGCACTCGCGGTTTTCGAGGCGCTTGAGCCTTCGTCCGACGACCTGACGCTCGTCATGATTGCAGCGGTGTTCATCGTGGCGGCGTTTCATACCGTGAGATTCTCGTGGTTCGCAGTGATCGTTATAGCGGTGCCACTCGCGCGCCACGCGGGAACCTTTGCCGCGCGCCGGAGCGCCATCAAGGGCGAGGTCGAAACCGATTCGGGATTCAGTCCCGCCGTATCTGTGGCGCTGATTTTGGCGCTTGCATGGGCGGGCGGCTTCTTCACGGGGCGGCTCAAGATGAAGACCGGCTTTCGATATCCCGCTGGCGCGGTTGCGTTCATGAAGCAGCACGGACTGCACGGCAACGTGCTGAGCGAGTTCTCATGGGCGAGTTATGTGATGTGGCATCTCGGGCCACAAAGCCGGATCTTCATCGACGAGCGCGCGGAGACCCTCTATCCTGACAAAGTTCTTAAAGACTACACGACGTTTTACCTCGGCCGACCAGGCGCGGAGCGCGTGCTTGCCGAGTATCCGCAACAATTCGTGCTGGTCCCGCCCATGTCGCCGGGATTTGCAGTTGTCGCGCGAAATCCGAACTGGAAGCTCATCTACCACGACAACGTGGCATCGCTCTTCGCGCTGGCCGGCTCGCCCGCGGCGTCTGAATTCCCTACGCCCGTGCAGGGTACCTCACCGCGCACCTTCTTTCCCTGAAAGGTTCATCCTTTCCGATTGACTACCCGCGATAGAGCCGGGTGCGCGCTTGGCAAGGAGGCAGTCACGAACCTAAACGTTCGCTGTGGTCGGCGCTCGGAGCGCAAAATTCCGATTTGCCGTAGTCGAAAAAAACCGGTGGTGAATGAGCCGATGCAAAAGCCTCAACCGCTCCCGCGCGGCGCCGCTCTGCTTCCTCTTGGTGCGTGGATTCTATACAGCGTTTTTGCGCTGCGTGATCGATGGATCGCGGCGACGGTTGCGGGAGTCGCGCTTCACCTGTTGTTTGCAGCGTTCGAGC
>JAJYMR010000125.1 GCA_021786815.1 Deltaproteobacteria bacterium | reverse complement strand
AAAGCTTGCGGCGATCAGCGCGCCGATCTGCGTGCCGCTCCATCGGAGCTGGTTGAGATAAAGCGCGAAGTCCACGACCAAGCTGCCTTGCGCGGCGCTGCGCAGCAGGCGTGCCAGAAGCAAACGTTTCGCCGGAGAAGGTAAATCGAAAACGAGATCTTTGGCGGAGTCGGCTTTATTACCATTTCCGCCGGCTGCGGAACTGTGAGGCCGAATCTGGAAATCCTCGCTTCGTCTCACAGTGCGGCACCATCGCCGGTGATCCTGATGGTGATCCTACGTTGTGATTGCGGCACAACACTTCCGTCCTTTCTCTGCAACCCCGAGCGACTTGCGATCATTCTTCGCCAGATAATTGATTGGAAGCCGGGTATGCAGTGCTTACGCTCGACTGAACCATGAGCGTATCGGCAACCCCCGTACTCCGTTCGCGCATGGCATGAGTGCAACGAATACGTGAAAAGACATAATCGACCACGGCTTTATTCAATCGAGTTCCGGCGTTCGACCGGGGTCGAACTCGCACGCGGATTCGATGGCGCCTCGGCCGGCGGTCGAGAGCGGTAAAGCCAAAACGAGCCAGGACGCCGAGGGCGAAGATTGGGACAGGCGGTCGGCAGAAAGGCGCGCTGAAACGTCAGCCGCTTGAATCCCGGAATAAAGACGCGCGCCTAAACGTCCTATATGCGTAAGACGCGGCGAGCGAGCCGAAAGAAGCCGTCTGGTTTCCAAAGCCCGCGCGCGACTATACTAATGTCGGAATGATTCCAGTCCTTCTGAAGCTCGGTCCGATAACGGTTTACAGCTATGGCCTGATGATGGCGCTCGGGTTCGTGGCCGCCGACCTGGTGATCGCCGCGGAATGTCGGCGGCGCGGAATCACCCCCGAGTACGCGTCGTCGCTGGTGGTCTGGGCTGCCGTCGCGGGGTTGGTCGGCGCGCGAATTTGGGACATCTGGGACAACTTCCCGCTCTACATGCAGCATCCCTGGTCCATGATTTTCTCCGGCTCAGGCTTCGTATGGTACGGAGGATTCGTCGGCGGAGCCGTCGCCATCTATTTCGTAGCGCGGCGCTACGGTGTGCGTTTCCTCCCCACGGCGGATATGGTCGCGCCGGGCATTCTTATCGGGCATGCGTTTGGCCGGATGGGCTGCCTGCTCTCGGGCGACGGCGACTGGGGATTGCCGACCAAAATGCCGTGGGGGATGGCCTTCCCGAACGCGATCGTGGGATGGAATTCCCAGACGGTACTCAAGCTCAACGCGCACGATCAGCTCGTCTCCGGCTTTTATCCAGGCGTCCGGGTGCATCCCACGCCCATCTACGAGGCCGTGCTGTACGTGGCTATCTTTGCGTTTCTGTGGTCGATCCGAAAGCGCAACCGTGTCGAGGGCCGGATTTTCTATCTGTTCCTGATATTGGCGGGAGCCGCACGCTTCGTGGTCGAATTCTGGCGAATCAATCCGCGAGTGCTGTGGGGACTGTCCGAATACCAGCTTTTTTCAATCCTGATGGTGGCTGTCGGAACAGTGGCTTATCTTTTGACGTTGAAGCGTGAGCCTGAGACAGCCGCAGCCAAGGCTCCGAGCAAGGAGGCGCTGAGAGCCTGAACGATGGAATTCCGTGCAAAAACGCTCGCCGCCATCGCGGGCGCATTCGTTCTGGCGGGGGTGTTGCTCGTCGTCTTTTCCCGGGCCAGGTACAAGGCCGTGAACCCTGCGCCGGGCGAGAACAGCGAACAGGAGATGGTCCCGCCGGTTGCGGCGGGAGGCACAGCCGCGAACTTCACGCTCCAAAACCTCGACGGCCAGAAGGTCTCGCTGGCCGCGCTTCGCGGCAAGGTTGTCTTTCTCAATATATGGGCGACATGGTGCGGGCCGTGCCGTGAGGAGATGCCCTCGCTGGAGACGCTTTACGACGAGTTCAAAAACAACAAGAATTTCGTGATCCTCGCCGTGAGCCAGGATACCAAAGGCCGGCAGGCGGTGCTGCCCTATATCCAGAAACACGGCTATCATTTCGAGGTGCTGCTCGACCCGAAGAACAAGGTCGGCGACGCCTATAACGTGAGCGGAGTGCCGGAGACGTTCATAATCGACCGCCAGGGCCGAATCGTCGCGCATCATATGGGCGCCTTTGACTGGTCGCGCCCCGACGTCAGGCAGGCGCTGGAAGACTTGCTGAACTCCAGGGAAGGTTAAGGCCGCATCTCGCCAAGGGGTGCAAGCCGCTGCGGCTTTTGCTTAAATTGGTTTCACATTAGCTCCACAATCGATGGATTTCGCATGTCAGTAATGAAGAAGAACCGATGGGCTATCACGCTGGCGGTTTTCCTGATCGTCTGCTTCCTCGGACTCGAGGAAATCGCGGTAAGACGCGCCCAGGCGCTGCCTAACGATACCTACCACGAGCTTGAAACCTTCGCGAATGTGCTCGCCATCGTTCAGAAGAACTATGTCGAGCCGGTTTCGACCAAACGCCTGGTGGACGGCGCGATCAGCGGGATGCTCGCTTCGCTGGATCCGCACAGCGCCTACCTGACACCCGAGTTGTACCGGGACCTCGAAGTCGAAACCCGCGGCAGCTTCGGCGGTATCGGTATCGAGATAACCATCAAAAACGGCCTGCTGACGGTTGTCGCGCCGATCGAGGACACGCCCGCCTATCACGCAGGGGTCAAGGCAGGCGACCAGATAATCAAGATCAACGACGAGTTCACCAAGGACATGACGCTGACCGACGCGGTCAAGCTGATGCGCGGGCCGAGCGGCACCAAGCTGCGCCTGACGCTCCATCGTAACGGTCTTCCCGACCTGTTTACGGTCACGCTTACCCGCGCGGTCATCAAGATCAAGTCGGTGAAATCCAAGATGATGCCCGGAGGCTACGGCTATATCCGGGTCAGCACCTTCCAGGAGGACACCAACAGCGGCGTCGAGAAGGCGATCGACAAGCTCACCAAGGAAGACCACGGCCATCTGAAGGGGCTAATTCTCGACCTGCGTGACAATCCCGGCGGTCTGCTCAACCAGGCCGTCAAGGTTTCCAACGATTTCCTCGACGGCGGCCTCGTCGTTTACACGCAGGGACGCGACCCGAGCCAGGAGCAGAAGTATTTTGCCCAGCACAAGTCCCATTTTTCGGACTATCCGATGGTCGTGCTGGTCGACGGCGGCACGGCGAGCGCTAGCGAAATCGTTTCGGGCGCCCTGCAGGACCATCGCCGCGCGATAATCGTCGGCACTCAGACCTTCGGCAAGGGCTCCGTGCAGACGATTCTGCCGCTCGACGACCATTCCGCGCTGCGCCTGACGACCGCGCGCTACTACACGCCCAACGGCCGCTCGATCCAGGCAGTCGGAATCACGCCCAACGTGGAGGTAGAGAATCCCAAGCCGACGCTGGCTTCGATCGAGAAGCAGGGTGCCACAATCGAGATAAACCCCGAAATTCGTGAAAACGAACTGCCGGGCCATTTCAACAACGGCCAGCACCCGAAGCTCGAGCGTCGCGAGGAGAAGCAGGAGCAGGGACAGAGCGTGACCGTTCCGAAACCCAAATCCGCAAAGGCGGCCAAACCGGCCAAGCCCAAGGACCTGCAACTCGACAAGGCGCTCGACATCCTGAAGCACTGGAAGAATTACCAGGTTCAGCTTGCGCAGGGGGGCAGCGCCCAGAGCGCAAGCGCGGCTCATTAGGCACGGGCGTATCCACGCGAATGTTGCTCAAGGCGGCCGGAAAGTTCCGGCCGCCTTGTTTTTCTATCCTTGAGGGCCGGGCTTTCTCACGCCAATCGAGCACTGCGCCGTCGGCGGAGATTACCTCTGCGTCTTCTAGGTTTGCCGAGCGGCGTTCTGGTAAGTTGCTAGCACGATGGGCGGACAGCTCGATCTGGCGCTGGGGGTCCGGCGCGCGTCGGCACTCACGGTTACGCAGTTGGTCCGGATGGTGCGCGAGACGCTCGAGGAGCGTTTCGACGAGTGCTGGGTGGTGGGCGAGATTTCCAACGCGCGCTTCGCCAACTCCAATCACTTCTATTTCACGCTGAAGGACGCCAACTCCGCTATCAACGCGGTGATGTTCGCCTCGGCGAAGCGGCGGCTGCGCTTTCGTCCGGCCGACGGGATGCAGGTGATCGTGCGCGGGCGCGTCAACGTTTATGAAACCCGCGGAAGCCTTCAGTTCTACGCCGAAGAGATGGAGCCGCGCGGCGCGGGCGCGCTCCAGGTCGCCTTCGAGCAGTTGAAGAAGCGGCTCGCCGAGGAGGGCCTGTTCGACGAGGGCCGAAAGCGCAAGCTTCCGTTCCTGCCGGGAACCGTTGGCGTGGTGACGGCGCTGGGCGGCGCGGGCCTGCGCGATATCCTGCGCGTGCTCTTCGAGCGCTTTCCGAATCTGCGCGTGCTGATCCGGCCTGCCCGCGTCCAGGGCGCGGGCGCGGCGGAAGAGATCGCGCAAGCGCTCGAGGATTTGAACCGCGACGGACGCGCGGAGGTGATAATCGTCGGACGCGGTGGCGGCTCGC
>JAJYMR010000091.1 GCA_021786815.1 Deltaproteobacteria bacterium | reverse complement strand
GACCGACAGGACGCATCGCTTTCCCGCCGAGATAATCGCCGAGCTTGGCAAACTCGGGATGATGGGCGTGTTCATCCCGGAAAAGTACGGCGGCGCCGGACTCGACCACGTCGCCTACGCGCTCGTGGTCGAGGAGCTTGCCGTCGCGTGCGCCTCCACGGCCGTGATCGTGTCGGCCCATTCGTCGCTCGCCTCGTGGCCGATTCTCGCGCTCGGCAGCGAGCGGATGCGCGAGCGTTTTCTGCCCCGGATGGCCTCGGGCGAGTGGATTGGATGCTTCGCGCTGACCGAGCCTCAGGCCGGCTCCGACGCGGCCGGCCAGAAGACGCGCGCCGTGCGCGACGGCGACGACTACGTGATCAACGGCACCAAGAATTTCATTACGAATTCGCCGCAGGCAGGCGTTGCGATCGTCTTCGCGATGACCGCGCTCGACAAGGGCCATCACGGAATCAGCGCCTTCGCCGTCGAAACCTCGACGCCCGGATGGCAGGTCGTGCGGGTCGAGGACAAGATGGGAATCCACGGCGCCCATAGCGCGCAGTTGAGCTTCTCCGACATGCGCGTGCCGCGCGAGAACCTGATCGTGGGCGAGAGCGAGGGCTTCAAGGTCGCGATGAAGACCCTCGACGGCGGACGAATCGGAATCGCCTCGCAGGCGGTCGGGATCGCGCGCGCGTCGCTCGAAGCCTCGCTCCGTTATTCGCAGGAGCGGCGGACTTTCGGCAATCCCATCGCAAGCTATCAAGCGATCCAGTTCAAGTTGGCCGACATGGCGCTCGAAGTGGACGCCGCCCGACTGCTCACCCTGCGCGCCGCTACGCTCAAGGACGCTGGACAGCCGTGCACGCGTGAGTCGGCGATGGCGAAGCTGTTTGCGGCCGAAGCCGCGATGAAGGCCGCGACCGAAGCGGTGCAGATTCACGGCGGATATGGATATACAAAGGAGTTCAAGGTCGAGCGTTATTTCCGCGACGCCAAGATAACCGAAATCTACGAAGGGACCTCCGAGATTCAGCGCCTGGTAATCTCCAATCAAGTTCTGGGAGCCCGATGAGCAAACATCAGAGCGACAAACAACGCTGGCTTGAAACCGCCTACAAGGACGCCCGGGAGCGGCCGGTGCGTTTCTCGACCGTCTCGGACCTCGGGATCGACGCGCTCTACACGCCCGAGGACGCGACGGGCGGCTACGAGGAGTCGATCGGCTATCCGGGCGAGTACCCGTACACGCGCGGGCCCTACGGCTCGATGTATCGCGGGCGGCTGTGGACGATGCGCCAGTTCGCTGGCTTCGGGCTTGCCGAGGACACCAACGCACGCTTCCATTTCCTGCTCGCGCAGGGCCAGGACGGCCTTTCCACGGCGTTCGACATGCCCACCCTGATGGGCTACGACGCCGATCACCAGCGCGCCCAGGGCGAGGTCGGACGCGAGGGCGTGTCGGTCACGTCGATTGACGACATGATGCGCCTGTTCGACCGGATCCCGCTCGACAAGGTCACCACCTCGATGACCGTCAACTGCTCGGCCTCCGTGCTGCTCGCGATGTACCTGGTCGTCGCGGAGCGCAACGGCGTTCCGTGGGAAAAAGTCGGCGGCACGATCCAGAACGACATGCTCAAGGAGTTTATCGCGCAGAAGGAATGGATCTGCCCGCCCGCACCGTCGCTCAGGGTCGTCACCGACATGATCGAGTTCTGCGCGAAGAAGGCTCCGCGATGGCATGCCGTATCGATCTCCGGCTACCACATCCGCGAGGCCGGCTCGACCGCGGTGCAGGAACTCGCCTTCACGATCGCCGACGGCATCTGCTACGTCGAGGACGCGATGAAGCGCGGACTCAACGTCGATGATTTCGCGCCGCGGCTGTCCTTCTTCTGGAACATCCATAACGATTTTCTCGAGGAGGTGGCCAAGCTGCGCGCCGCGCGCCGGATGTGGGCGCGGCTGATGAAGGAGCGTTTCGGCGCGAAGAGCCCGCGCTCGATGACGCTTCGATGCCACGCGCAGACGGCGGGCGCGTCGCTCACCGCGCAGCAGCCGCTCAACAATATCGTGCGCGTCGCAATCCAGGCGCTTGCGGGCGTGATGGGCGGCGTGCAGTCGCTGCATACCAACTCGATGGATGAGACGCTCGCGCTGCCGACCGAACAGGCCGTGATGGTCGCGCTTCGGACCCAGCAGATTATCGCCGAGGAAACCGGCGTCACCAACACAATCGACCCGCTCGGCGGGAGCTACGCAATCGAGGCGCTCACCGACCGGATGGAACGCGAGGCGATGGAATACATCCGGCGTATCGACGAGATGGGCGGGATGTTGCGCGCGATCGAGACCGGCTATCCGCAACGCGAGATCGCCGAGTCGGCTTTTCATTACCAGCGCCAGTTGGAGCGCGGTGAAAAGAGCGTCGTCGGCGTCAACAAGTATCACGTGCCGGAGGAGATCCCGATCGAAACGCTCAAGATCGACCCGGTGCTGGAGGAAAGGCAGATCCAGCGCGTGCGCAAGATGAAGCGCGAGCGCAATTCGGTCGCGGTGCGCGAGGCGCTTACGCGCGTGCGCGAGGCGTGCCGCTCGGGCGAGAACCTGATGGAACCGATTTGCGAGGCGGTGCGCCGAAATGTCACCGTCGGCGAGGTTTCCGACGTGTTTCGCGAGGAGTTCGGCGTCTATACCGACCCCGGATGGATTTGACCCGCACGTGTTGTTCGTCGCGCGTGAAGATTAACGGCTTAGAGCGAAATTCAAACCGATTGCACTGACAGGAATGGCTGAAAAACGGCTCAGAATAATAGTTGCCAAGCCCGGACTCGACGGACATGACCGCGGTGCGAAGATAATCGCACGCGCGCTGCGGGACGCGGGTTTCGAGGTGATCTACACCGGACTTCATCAGACGCCCGAGATGGTGGCCGAGGCCGCCGTCCAGGAAGACGCCGACGCGGTCGGGCTGAGCGTGCTTTCGGGCGCGCACATGACGCTGTTCCCCGAGATAATCCGACTCCTCAAGGAGCGCGGCGCGGGCGACGTGGTGCTGTTCGGCGGCGGGATCATCCCCGAAGAGGACGCGAAGAAGCTGAAGGAGATGGGCGTGAAGGAGGTGTTCACGCCCGGCGCGTCGACCGAAGACATCGTCAAATGGGTGCGCGAGAACGTCCATCCGCGCGATTGAGAAGTTCAAGTATCGCATGAATTTTGAGCTGACCGAAGAACAGCGCCGGATTCGCGAGACCGTCGCCGAATTCGGCGAACGCGAGCTCCGTCCGAATTCCGCGCGATGGGATCGCGAGGAAATCTTTCCCCGCGAGGTCATAGAAAAGCTGGGTCAGCTCGGCTTTCTTGGCGTTTCTTTTCCGGAAAAATACGGCGGTGGCGGCGCGGATACCCTCTCGCAGGTGCTGGTTGTGGAAGGGCTCTCCCGCTACGACGCGTCGGTCGGGCTCGCCTGCGCCGCGCATATGTCGCTTTCGACCGGGCATATTGCGGCGTTCGCGTCGGAAGAACAGCGCCAGCATTACGTTCCCGAGATGCTTGCGGCGAAAAAGCTCGGCGCGTGGTGCCTCACCGAACCGGGTTCCGGCTCCGACGCGGCCGCGATGAGAACGCGCGCGGTCCGCTCGGGAGACAGTTTCGTCATCTCCGGCTCGAAGATGTTCATCACCAACGGCAGCGTTGCCGACGTTTACGTGGTCACCGCCGTTACCGATCCAGCGGGAAAGCGCGACGGCATCTCTGCGTTCATCGTCGATCGCGGAACGCCCGGTCTCTCCAACGGGCGCAGGATCGAAAAACTCGGCCTTCGCGCCTCGGACACAGCCGAAGTTATCTTCGACAACGTGACCGTTCCGGCGCGCAATCTGATCGGCGAACTCGGCGCGGGTTATCGCCAGGTGCTGAAGATTCTCGAAGCCGGCAGAATCGGCGTTGCGGGATTCGCCGCGGGAATCGCGCGCGGCGCGATGGAAGAAGCGCGGACGTACGCGCTGGAGCGAAACCAGTTCGGACGCCGGATCGCGGACTTCCAGGCTATCCAGTGGATGCTCGCCGACATGGCGACGCGGATCGACGCGTCATGGGTGCTGATGTGTCGCGCAGCGCATCTGAGGGACCAGGGAAAACCGTTTGCGCGTGAGGCCGCGATGGCGAAACTTTGCGCGTCGGAAACCGCGATGTGGGCGACGATCAAGTCCGTGCAGATCCACGGCGGCTACGGTTACGTGACCGATTTTCCGGTCGAGCGTTACATGCGCGACGCGAAGCTCGCCGAGATAGGCGAGGGCACCAGCGAAGTCCAGCGCATGATTATCGCGAAATCGCTGCTCCGCGACGGCTACCTGCCGGCCTGACGCGCCGAGAGTTCCTGCTTCCGGTTGTGGGGAAGGCTAAGAAGCGGCTCCAGGAGGGTTGCCGAGTGAAACTCTCGACTAATTGGAAAGTCGCAGCGCCTTGCGCAACCGCGGCTGCTACTCCAGGAGATCCTCGCGGATAGCGTCCATCTCGGCTTCGGACACGCTGATAAACTCGCGCAGGAAGTTGCGGATTCCGCCCGCCTCATCGATCCTGGCGAATACGGGCGCAAGCTGCTCCGCTCTGAGCGGCGAGCTGGG
>JAJYMR010000203.1 GCA_021786815.1 Deltaproteobacteria bacterium | reverse complement strand
GGATAGCCCAACTGGTGATAGCGCCGGTCGTGCGGGCGGAAATCCGGGAGGTCGAAGGGCTTGAAGACAGCGCGCGAGGGCCGGGCGGCTTCGGCCACACCGGACGCTGACGCCGATCGACGAAAGCCTGAAGTTTCTTTTGCGATGAATTCCAGGGATTTCGATCTCGATCTCTCGCTGACCGCCATCAGCCCGGTCGATGGGCGGTACAGGCGTCGGACCCGCGAACTCGAAGCCTACTTCAGCGAATTCGCGCTTATCCGCTACCGTGTCCGTGTCGAGGTGGAATGGTACATCTCGCTCGCCGCCAATCCCGAGATCGAAAGCCCAAAACCGCTGAGCGCGGCCACGGCGCGCAAGCTTCGGGCCATCTATGCGTCGTTCTCATTGGCGGACGCGCGCCGTGTCAAGGCGCTCGAAGCCGAGACCAATCACGACGTCAAGGCGGTGGAGTACTTCGTCAAGGAGCGCCTTGCGGCCATCGAGCCCTCGCTGCCGGTCGAGATGGTGCATTTCGCGTGCACCTCGGAAGACATCAACAACCTTTCCTACGCGCTCATTCTGAAGGAATTTTCGGAAAACGAACTGCTCGCGCGGCTCGGCTCGCTTGCGGGACGGCTCGCCACGATGGCGCATCGGTTCAAGGACGTCGCGATGCTCGCGCGCACGCACGGCCAGGAGGCGTCGCCGACCACGGTCGGCAAGGAGATGGCGATCTTCGCCGCGCGTCTCGAACGCCAGATGAACCATCTCAGGCGCCAGGAATATCTCGGCAAATTCAATGGCGCGGTGGGCAACTTCAATGCTCACTTGAGCGCCTATCCCGAGGTCGATTGGCTCGAACATTCGCGGCGCTTCGTCGAGAGTTTCGGCCTGGTATGGAATCCGCTGACGACGCAGATCGAAAGCCATGATTTCGTGGCCGAGATGTTCGCGACTGTCTCGCGCCTGAACCGGATCCTGCTCGGTTTTTGCCGCGACATGTGGGCCTATATCGCGATTGGATATTTCCGTCAGCGCACGATAAAGGGCGAGACCGGCTCGTCGGTGATGCCGCACAAGGTCAATCCGATCGATTTCGAAAACGCCGAGGGAAACTTCGGCGTGGCCGACGCCCTGTTCGACCATCTGGCGGAAAAGCTGCCGGTCTCGCGATGGCAGCGCGATCTTACCGACAGCACCGCGATGCGCGCGATTGGGTCGGCCTTCGGCCACACGGTCGTCGCGCTCGCCTCGATGGAGCGCGGACTCGACAAGGTCGAAGTCAATGAGAAACGAATCGCCGAGGACCTGGAAGCCGAGGATTCGTGGGGCGTTCTGGCCGAGGCGATCCAGACCGTGATGCGCCGCTACGGGCTGCCGCGCCCCTACGAAGCGCTGAAGGAACTGACCCGCGGCCGTCCGGTCGACCGTGAAATAATCCTGAACTTTATCGATTCGCTTCCGCTCAAGGACGGCGTGAAGGAAAAACTCCGGAAAATCGCGCCCCGAAGCTATATCGGCCTCGCCCCGAAACTGGTCGAGCGTTTCGCGCCGCAGCCTGAACACGAACGCCGGATACGCGCCCGCCAGGCCTCGAGCGGCGGTGTGAACAAATAATCCGGCTCTGTGGATAATCCCAGGGCCGGTCCGTTCCACGCCGGTTTCAGGTAATATAGTTGAAAGGTCATCCCCTTTAACAAAACCAAAGCGGAGTAACTGAAGTGGATAGCACCCCCGCAAAGCTCGAAATGTTTTACGAGGGCAAGGCGAAGAAGCTCTACACGACTTCGGACCCCGACCTCATCGTCCAGTATTTCAAGGACGACGCGACCGCGTTCAATGCGCAGAAACGCGGCACGATCGAGGAGAAGGGTGTCGTCAACAACCGGATGTCGGAGCTGTTTTTCACCCTGCTCGAACGCGAGGGCGTGCAGACCCATTTTGTGCGCCGCCTGGACGACCGCGAGATGCTATGCCGGCGGCTCGAAATCATCCCGGTCGAGACCGTCGTGCGCAATATCGTGGCTGGCTCGCTGGCTAAGCGGCTTGGCCGCCAGGAAGGCGAGGAACTGAAGCATCCGTTCGTCGAGTACTATTACAAGTCCGACCCGCTCGGCGATCCGCTCATTTATCCCGAGCATGCGATCGCCTTCGGATGGGCGACCGAGCAGGACCTCAACACGATCCATGAGATGGCGCTTCGGATAAACGGAATCCTGCGCCGGTTCCTCGACGCGCGCGACGTAATCCTGGTCGATTTCAAGCTCGAGTTCGGACGCCATCACGGCAAAATCCTCCTCGGCGACGAGATCTGCCCCGACACCTGCCGTTTCTGGGACAAGGCGACGCGCCAGAAGCTCGACAAGGACCGTTTCCGCCGCGACTTGGGCGGCGTCGAAGAGGCGTACCACGAGATGCTCCGGCGCGTGGAGCACTGAGTTCCGCGCCGGCCGACAATCAAACTCGCGAGTCTTGAGAGGCACGGCTTGCTGGTAAAGGTGTTTGTAACTCCCCGCAGGGAAATCCTCGATCCCCAGGGCCGGGCGGTTGAACAATCGCTCAGAAGCCTCGGCTTCGATAACGTCTCCGGCGTTCGCGTTGGCCGTTACATCACGCTCGACGTCAGGGCTTCCTCGCCTGACGAGGCGCGGGCCGAAGCCAGGCGGATGTGCGAGCAACTGCTCGCGAACCCGGTTATCGAAGACTACCGCTTCGAGGTCGAAGGCTCGTGAAGTGGGGAGTCGTCCGTTTTCCCGGTTCGCTCGACGACGCGGACGCGCTCTGGGCGCTCGGCGAAGTGATGGGCCAGGAGGCGTTCGCGCTCTGGCACAAGGAGGAGAGCCTGAAGGGCGCCGAGTGCGTGGTGTTGCCGGGCGGTTTCAGCTACGGCGATTACCTGCGCTGCGGCGCGATCGCGCGCTTCTCGCCGATCATGCGCGCGATTGCGCGCTTCGCGGCCGAAGGCGGGCTGGTCGTCGGCATCTGCAACGGTTTCCAAATCCTCTGCGAGGCTCATCTGCTGCCCGGCGCGCTCACCCGTAATCGCTCGCTTTCGTTCATCTGCGAGCGCGTGTCGGTGCGGGTCGAGAACGCGGCGACGCCGTTTACGTGCGCCGCGCGCAAGGGCGAGGTGCTTCGGCTGCCGATCAAGCACGGCGAGGGACGCTACGTCGCGGCGGAGGGCGAACTGGACGCGATGGAACGGCGCGGGCAGGTGCTCCTGCGTTACGTGGACGAGCGCGGTGAGGCGACCGAGGCGGCGAATCCGAACGGCTCGATGCGCTCGGTTGCGGGCGTCGCCAACGAACGGTTCAACGTGTTCGGGCTGATGCCGCATCCGGAGCACGCGGTCGAGCGAGCGCTCGGCGGCGCCGACGGTCTCAAGCTCTTCGAGTCGCTCGTGCTTTCGAGGTCGTCATCGCAGTTGCGTGAGGAGAGCGCCGCGCGATGAGCGAAATGGCCGTATCTCTGCCCGGCGACCCCGCGGTTGACGCGGAGCTCGCTCGCGCGCACGGGCTTTCGGCGGACGAGTTCGCGCTGATCGAAAAGCTTGTCGGGCGCGCGCCGACTTTCACGGAGTTGGGCGTGTTCTCCGTGATGTGGTCGGAGCATTGCTCGTACAAATCCTCGCGCGTCCATCTGAAGACCCTCCCCTCACGCGACGAGATGGTCGTACAGGGGCCCGGCGAGAACGCGGGCGCAATCGACGTGGGCGACGGATGGGTCGCGGTATTCAAGATCGAGAGCCATAACCATCCGTCCTTCGTCGAGCCGCATCAGGGCGCCGCGACCGGCGTGGGCGGAATCCTGCGCGACATCTTCACCATGGGCGCGCGGCCGATCGCGAGCATGGACTCGCTCAAGTTCGGTTCCTTCGAGCATCCGCGCACGCGCTATCTGCTTGGCGGCGTGGTTGCGGGAATCGGCGGCTACGGCAACTGCGTCGGCGTTCCCACGGTCGCGGGCGAGACGATGTTTGACCGCGCCTACGACAACAACATCCTGGTCAACGCGTTCTGTCTCGGCCTCGCGCGCAAGGGCGAAATCCTGAGCGCGCGCGCCCGCGGCGTGGGCAATCCCGTCCTCTACGTCGGCTCGGCCACGGGACGCGACGGGATCCACGGCGCAAGCCTGCTCGCCTCGGCCGAGTTCGACGCTTCGAGCGAAAGCAAGCGTCCCACCGTGCAGGTCGGCGACCCGTTCACCGAAAAACTTCTGATCGAAGCGTGTCTGGAAGCCGCGCGCACGGGCGCGATCGTCGCGATACAGGACATGGGCGCTGCCGGGCTCACCTCGTCGTCGAGCGAGATGGCGGCGCGCGGCGGTCTCGGAATCGAGCTCGAGCTCGACCAAATCCCGCTGCGCGAACCCGGGCTCACGCCCTACGAGATGCTGCTGTCGGAGTCGCAGGAGCGGATGCTGCTCGTCGCCGAGCGCGGCCGCGAGGCGGAACTTCAGGCGATTTTCGCGAAGTGGGACCTGCACGCGGTCGTGGTCGGAAGAATAACCGACGACCGGCGATGGCGCGCGCGCTACCGTGGCAAAGTCGTGGCCGACCTCCCGGTCAACACGCTCGCCGACGAAGCTCCCGCCTACCAGCGTCCTGCCGAGCCCGCATCGAAGCCGCCCGAGCGTCCCCCGG
>JAJYMR010000187.1 GCA_021786815.1 Deltaproteobacteria bacterium | reverse complement strand
CGAGCGCGAGTGCTGGTATATCAACATGGGCGCGGTGGACAAGAACTTCTTCACGACCAACGCGATGCGCTACGCGGCGGAACTGTAACCGCAACAGCGCCCCATGGGGCAAAACCGGCGCATCGCGCAGCAGGCGATGCGCCGGTTGCTTATTTTCGGACATCTGCGCTGCCTCGGTGTCCCAGCCCTTGGCTTCGCGTCGCAACCGCGCAACAAGCTTCGATGGCGTTTCGAGCAGACTTATCGCCGGGTGTGCCAGATCAAGACGGCCTGTGAGCCCAGGCGCCAGTTTTGGCGCAATATAGCGAACGCTGGCGCCGATTCGTTTTCCGCCTGCGCGCTCTTGATAAGGGCATCGTAATTGCTTAACTACGTAACTTCCCTAGGCGCCCGGCTTGCCGGGCATGGGAGCAATTGCGATGGCCGTGGCGCCAACACCGAACGAATGCGCCGGCGGGCAGGGGCGCGGCCGGCAGGAACAGAGCGGCGGGCAAGCCGGCTCGGTTGAGGCCGTCACGCGCGACGACGCGGAGGAAATCGACTGTCCTGCCGTTTCGGCCCCGCGCCTTAATGGGCTGCTGCGAGTTGCCGCGGCCTGCGTAATAGCTTTCCAGAGCGCGTATCTCTACCGGGCGATCGGTTCTCCGAGCCTGCGGCAAACACTTCCCTTTCATCTGTTCAACCTGGGCGCCGGCTTCGTGCTGCTCGGTTTCGCGATGTCATCGTGGTTCGGTCGGTACTGGCGCTCGTTCACGATTGCAGCGTGCATCGCCGTCATGGCAAGCACAAGCGCCATCGCCGTCGATTCAGGCCGTTTCGAGCCACTGTTCGTTTCGGTGCTGCTGCTGGTGCTCGCGCCGTCGCTTCTGCCGTGGAGCTGGAAATATCAGGCAACTCTGAGCGCGACGGGATTGGCCTGTTATCTGATCCCCGTCCTGATTCATCAGCAATCCGATGGCGTGTTGACGATGCATCTGCTCGGGCTTGTCGTGGGCACCGCATTCGCGCAGGCAAACACGTTCTTCGGCATGCGTGACCGGGTGGAACTTCGCGGAACACGCGAAGCGCTCAGGGCTCAGATAAACGCGCTCCGGGAGAGCGAACAGAAGTTCCGCTCGTTCTTTGAAGCGAGCCTCGACCCGATCGTCATAACCGACCTCGAGACCGCGAAGATCCTCGATATCAACGATAGTTTCGCCACGCGAACCGGCTACTCCCGTGAGCGGGCGACAGGGCACACGACGGTTGAACTCGGGATGTGGCGCGAGGTCGAGACGCGCGCGAAGCTGCTCGAGCGGCTTGTCGCCCAGGGTTACCATCGCGACGCCGAGATCAGCCTGCTGGGCGCCAACGGCGATGAGATCCCGATGCTGGTCTCGTCGGTAATCGCGAAAGTGGGGGGCCGCGACTGCGTGATCACGGTCCTGCACGACATCGCCGCGCTCAAGAAAGCGCAGGGCGAGCTTTACGCCAACGAGAAGAAATTCCACGAGATCTTCGATTCAAGCCTCGACTATATAGTGGTGCTGTCGCTCGCGGACGGCCGCTTTCTCGACGTCAACCGGGAATTCACCCGCTCGCTCGGCTACACGCGCGAAGAGGCGCTCGGCAAGACCACCGTCGAGATGGGAGTATGGACCCAGCGCGAACTCCGGCGCGCGCTCGACAAGGAAATCCGAAACAAGGGCTTTTACCGCAGCGTCGAGGTGGAACTGCGCGCCAAGGACGGGCGTATCATTGACTGCCTGTCGTCCGCGGTGCTCACCAGGATCGGCACTGAAGACTGCGTCGTCGTCTTCGCACGCGACATCTCGCATCTGAAGGAAGCGGAACGCAAGCTCAAGGACAGCGAAGCGACCCTCCGGCAGATCTTCGACACCAGTCTCGACGAGATCATTGTGCTCGACATCGCGACCGAGCGCCTTATCGACGTCAATCCCGAGTTCCTACGCAATATCGGCCTGCCGCGCACGGCGGTGGTCGGACGGCCGGTGACAGAACTGCTCGAATGCGACCCCGAGCAGCGCGAAAAATTGCGCATCGAACTGCTTCAGCACGGCATGGTGCGCAACTTCGAAGTCAGCCTGCGCCGGCCGGACGGCAAGCCGCACGACCTGCTCGTGTCGATGTCGTTGACTTATCTCAATGGCCGTCTCTGCGCGATTTCGTTCAGCCGGGACATCTCCGAACTCAAGGCGACGGAACGCGCCCTTCGCGACAGCGAAGAAAAGTTCCGGCACATCTTCGAATCGAACCTGGACATCGTGCTGATAACCGATCGCCAGACCGGGATGATCGTCGAAGTCAACGAGGAATTCGTCCGGCGTACCGGTTTTTCGCGTGGCGAGGTCCTGGGCCGAAGCACCATCGAGGTCGGCGTCTGGGCGGAGCCGGAGCAGAGAGAGCAACTTTACCGCAGGCTTGGCGAGCGGGGTTACATCCATGGGATGGAAGCCAGGCTCAGGACGCGTACCGGTGCGCCGATCGCGACCCTCATCTCTTCGGCGATAATCCGGCTTGGCGGCAAGGAATGCGTGCTCAGCGTCGCGCGCGACATCTCCGACCTGAAGGCGGTCGAGTCGGCTCTGCGCGAAAGCGAGCAGAAGTTCCGCCGGATCTTCGAAAAGACCGTCGACATGGTCCTGCTCACCAGCCTGACTACTGGCACGGTAATCGAGGTGAACGAGGAATTCGTGCGCCTTACCGGATGGAGCCGGGAAGAGGCAATCGGCAGGAGCAACGCCGACCTGAACCTGTGGATCGATTTCGATGCCCGGGACAAATTCTTCGCTGAACTCAAGGAAAAGGGCTACGTCAAAAGCTTCGAGTCCGACCTGAGACTCAAAGACGGCGGGACCATCCCGGTGCTGGTCTCGTCGGTTTCCATATCACTGGGCAATCAGGACTGCACGGTCACCGTGATGCGTGACATCTCGCGGCTCAGACAAGCGGAGCGCAAGCTACGCGAGAGCGAGGCGAATCTCAGGCAGATGTTCGACGCGAGCACCGACAGCATCTCGCTGGTCGACGACGAGACCGGGGAATTCATCGACATCAACCAGGCGTTCGTGAATTTCACCGGATTCTCGCGCGAGGAGGTCATCGGGCGACGATCCCTGGAACTGGGCTTCTGGAATGATTCGCGGGAGCGCGAAGAGTTTTATCGGGCGCTGCACGAAAAAGGACGCGTCCACAACATCGAGGTCGATTTCAACATAAAGGGTGGCGGATGTTTTCCGTGCCTGATATCGGCGGCGATGCTCGAAATCCAGGGGCGCCGATGCGTCCTTGCGCTTGCCCGCGACATTTCCGAGCGCAAGCAGGCCGAACGCGCGTTGCGCGAGAGCGAGGCGACCCTGCGTCAGATATTCGACGCGAGCACCGACAGCATCTCGCTGGTTGACGACGAAACCGGAGAATTCGTCCACGTGAACCAGGAGTTGCTGAACTTCACCGGATACTCGCGCGACGAGATTATCGGGCGGACAGCCATGGAACTCGGCATCTGGGAACGTCCGGAAGACCTGCAGGAATTCCGCCGCCAGATAAAGGAGAACGGGCGCGTCCACAACATGGAGATCGATTTCAAGCTCAAGAGCGGAGCGTCCATTCCAGGCCTGATTTCCGCGGTTAGGATCTCCGTGCGCGGCCGCCAGTGCGTCCTCTCGATCACGCGCGACATCTCGGAACGCAAGGAGGCCGAGCGCCGGCTCAGGCGCAGCGAGGAGAACCTAAGGCGCATCTTCAATTCGAGCCTAGACCCGATGGCCATCAACACCGTGAACGACGGCACATACGTGGAAGTGAACGACGCGTTCCTGGAGATAACCGGGCTCGCCCGCGACCGGATAATCGGTCGAACCTTCCGCGATATCGGCATATGGCCCGACAAGGCGCAATGGAAGGAGTACGACGCGCGTCTGCGTAAAAACGGAAAGGTCCGCAACCTCGAGGCCGCCTTCCGCGACGGCAACGGAAACGTGATTCCCGCGCTGATCTCGGGCGTGGTCGTCGAAATCGGCGGGCGCCAGTGCTGCCTGTCCATCGTACGCGACATCTCGGTGCTCAAGGACGCGGAGCGCAAGCTCATGGAAAGTTCCGCGATGCTGCGCAAGACGTTCGACTCGGTGCTCGACCCGATGGCGGTCACCGACCTTGGCACCAGCCGCTATATCGACGTCAACGACGAATTCCTGCGCCTGGCTGGGTATTCACGCGACGAGGTGGTCGGCAGGACCTACTGGGACCTCGGCATCTGGGACAACTCCACCGACGAGACCGAGTTCATGTGCCAACTGGCCGCAGAAAGCGAGGTGCGCAACGTCGAAATAACTTTCCGCACCCGCGACGGCGTCAGGATTCCGACCCTCGTTTCGGCCGTCGTGCTGGAACTGGGCGGGCGCCGATGCGCGCTCTGGATCGCGCGCGACATCTCCCAGCGCAAGGACGCGGAACGGCGGCTTCGCGAAAGCGAAGCAATGCTGCGCGAGATCTTCCAGTCGAGCGTTGACAATATCTCGCTGATCGAGATGCACACCGCGCGTCTCGTCGAGACGAACGAAGAATTCGAACGCACGCTCGGCTACACGAAGGAGGAACTGGTCGACAGGACTGTTGCGGAGCTTGGCCTGGTGGCAGACCGCGAAGTCAGGAAACGGCTGTTCGAAGCGCTCAATGAACACGGCGAAGTCCGCAACATGGAGGTCCCGCTCAGAACGCGCTCGGGCCGCATCGTACCCACCCTGGTGTCGGCCAACGTCCTGGAAGTGCGGGGCCGGCGATGCGCCCTGTCGATCGCGCGCGACATCACTCAACTCAAGGAAGCGCAGCGACAACTCGAGGCCGCGCGCGAGGCCGCCCTTGCGGCTTCGAACGCCAAGTCCGAGTTCCTCTCCAGCATGTCCCACGAAATCCGCACGCCGATGAATGCGATTTTGGGGATGGCGGACCTGCTCTGGGAAACCGACCTCAACCCCGAACAGCGCCGTTACCTCGATACCGTGATAAGCAACGGCAACGCGCTGCTCGATCTGATCAACAGCATCCTGGATCTCGCCAAGGTCGAAAGCGGGCGGCTGAGCCTCGAAGCGGTGCGGTTCGACGCCGCCGAGCTTACCGAGAAGGTCGCCGAAACGCTTGCGATCCGCGCCCATGAAAAAGGCGTCGAACTCGCGGTCCGCTTCGCTGCCGACCTGCCCGCCGCCGTGGTGGGTGACCCGCTCAGGCTTCGCCAGGTGCTCACCAATCTGGTCGGCAACGCGATCAAGTTCACCGAGCAAGGCGAAGTCGAAATACGCGTCGAGCGCGAGCCGGCGGCGTCTTCTCCCGCCGGGCTGCGCTTTTCGGTCCGCGATACCGGCATCGGCATCGCCGCCGACAAGCTCGCGAGCATCTTCTCGCCCTTCACCCAGGCCGATTCGTCAACCACGCGGCGCTACGGCGGAAGCGGGCTCGGCCTGACCATCGTCGATCGGCTGGTGCGGCTGATGGGCGGGCGAATCGATGTCGAGAGCACACCCGGCAAGGGCAGCGTCTTCCGGTTCACCGCAAAGTTCGCGGAGCCCGCCGAAGCCGCCGACACGGAAAACTATCGGCTGCCCGAGCTTGACGGGGCGGGTATTCTGGTCGTGGACGACAACGCGACGATGCGCTCGATCGTGGGCGAGATGCTCTCGCGCGCGGGCGCGACGGTCGCCGAGGCCGCTTCGGCAACCGAAGGCCTGGAGTTTCTTGCGCGCCACCGCAGCGCCGCGACGCCCTTCAGCGCGGTCTTCATCGACTGCCGGATGCCCGAAGTCGATGGTATCCGGATGGCGCTCAGGATGCGCGAGTCGGGCGATCGGACTCCCATCGTGATGATGCCGGAATCGGTGGAATTGGGCGCAAAGCTCGCCCGGATGAAGCGGCTCGGGCTGGAGCGCTACCTGATAAAGCCGATAAAGAGGCGCGAGCTTTACGCCGCGGCGGCGGCCGTCCTGAGCAGCGCGCCGCTCGTCGTCGAGCAGCCGTTGCGGGAAAGGCCGCAACACCCCGAAAACGAAATCCTCAAGCGGCCGCTCCGCATACTGCTTGCCGACGATTCTCCCGACAACCGCGCCCTCATCAGGGCATACCTCAAAAAATCCAACTGCCTGCTGGACGAGGCTGAGAACGGCAGCGTTGCCGTCGAGAAGGTCAAGACGCGGCGCTACGACCTTGTCCTGATGGACATCCAGATGCCGGTGCTCGACGGCTACGCGGCCGTGCGAGCGATCCGGCAGTGGGAACGTGACCGCGCGAACCCGCGGACCCCGATTATCGCCCTTACCGCTTCGGCCCTCGATGACGCGGTCCATCGCGCGCTCGAAGCCGGATGCGATCTCCATGTCAGCAAGCCGGTAAAGAAGGCGACGCTGCTCGCGTCAATTGCAAAGGCGGTTGCGCAAGGCACGGACAGCGGTGCTTCGGACCAAAACGGAAACGGGTTGAACGGCGGACCCGTGATCGCGGTCGACCCCGACATCAGCGACCTGATCCCCGGATTTCTCGATCGCAAACGCGAGGACGCTCATCGCATCATCGAGGCGCTGCGCGACGGCGAACTCGACACCGTCGCCCGGCTCGCCCACAGGCTCAAGGGCGAAGGCGGAAGCTACGGCTTCGACGAAATCAGCGAAATCGGCGCGGCGCTCGAATTCGCGGTCAAGACCGGCGAAATCGAGGCCGCGAGACGCTTTGCGGCCGAACTTGCCACTTACCTGGAAGGTGTTCAGGTCGTCTACGAGGAGTCGGCCGACTAGCCACAGTGGCGACCAGCCCGACGCTCGCCGCCTGCACCGGCCGTCAGCCTTGAGAATGCGGCTGGCGGCGATAGTCTTACGGCCTGAGTCCGGTCAACTCGGCGCCGTCGGGACCCAGAGCTTCGAGCGTAAGCCCGCGGAAACCCGCCTCGGCGTCCGCCATCTGCGCGAACACGTCTTTTGCGGCTGAAGGACGCGCACCGCCGTCGAGCGCATGTCCGAGCCGCGCCAGCGCTTCGATAGCCGGCAGTGCCTGCCCCGGCGGCGGAAACGCCTGATGGAGCCGCTGCACGCGGCCCTGGAAATTCGTGAAACTCCCTTCGATTTCCGGGTAGGCGGCGATCGGAAGAACCTGATTCGCCATCTGGCAGGTCTCGTTCGCGTCCGTATCCAGCACGACCATGTAGTCGAGCGCGCCGAAACGCCGGACGAATTCTTCTTCGCCGAGCATGCGCACCAGGTCGGCGCGCATCACGATGAGTATCTTGAGTTCGCCCGCCGCAACAGCGTCCGCCAGAGCGTCGAGGCCGTGCGCGGGAAGTCCCAGCGCGGCAAGCCCGCGCGTATTCGGATTCTTGTTGGCGCGGAGCAGCAGCTCGTCGTCGCCGCTTGCGCCGGCCGGTGACCAGCTCACCGTGGCGACGCGCTCGGAGCCGAGCGTATCAAGCATCAGGTGCTTGAGTGCGAACGCTTCCTCGTTGGTCGATTGTGCGCCGATTACCGCGCCGATCGAGTTCGCGCCGTGGGCGTTCCCGGATTCAAGTATCCGTGAAGCGAGCCTTCTGAGCGCCGGCGCCCAGCCTTCCGGCACGAGCCTGTCCTTGTCCTGCACGAGCGGCGCGGTAAGCCGCGTCTCGTTCTGCAGCGCCGGGAATCCGTGCCGGCCCTCGTCGCACATCCAGTAGCCGTTGACGGCCGGGTTATGGCGCGGCTTGTAGCGATAGATGCGTCCGCGATGATGATAAACGTCGATCGAGCATCCGCGTTCGCATCCGGCGCACACCGAGGGCGTGCGATGCAGGTACCACACCCGCATCCGGAAGCGGAAATCCTTTTCGGTAAGCGCGCCGACCGGGCAGATATCGACCACGTTGCCCGCGTACTTGTTGTCAACCTTGTGGCCCGGGTAGGTGTCGACCTCGCAATGGTCGCCGCGCTGAAAAATCGCAAGCTCGCTGGTGTGCGTGATCTCGTCGAAAAACCGGGTGCATCGCGCGCACAGGACGCACCGCTCCTGGTCGAGCATCACGCCCGAGCCGACGTCGATCGCCTTGCCCTTCTTGTTCTTCTTGCCGAGCGGGAAGCGCGACGCCTGAGCGTCGTAGTCCATGTAGTAGTCCTGGAGCTTGCATTCGCCGGCCTGGTCGCACACAGGGCAGTCGATCGGATGATTGATTAGCAGGAATTCGAGCACCGCCTTCTGCGCCCGGATGGTGCGCTCGCTCTTCGTATGCACGACCATCCCGTCGGCCACGCGCGTGTTGCACGCGATCTGGAGCTTGGGCGCCTTTTCCACCTCGACCAGGCACATCCGGCAGTTGCCGACGATGGAGAGACCGGGATGGTAGCAGTAGTGCGGGATCTCGATTCCGGCGCGTTCGGCGGCCTGAATCAGGTTTACTCCCTCGGGCGCGTCGATTTCCCTGCCGTCAATCGTAACCTTGGGCATTTGCGCTTATTACCTTGCAGCCGCCGCGGCGGCATGGCTTTTCTCGGCGGGTTCACCGTGGACGTCCCGGAACGGGCATCGGCCCAGCCGCACGTGCGCCTCGAACTCGTCGCGGTACTTCGGGACGAAGCTCTTTACCGGCATCGAGAGGCTGTCGGCGAGCACGCAGACCGTGTTGCCTTCCATGTTGGTCGCCGCGTCGATCAATATCTCGAGATCTTCCATCCTGCCGCGGCCGGCTTCGAGGTCGGTCAGCAGCTTCTCGATCCATCCGCATCCTTCGCGGCATGGCGTGCACTGGCCGCACGACTCGTGATGGTAGAAATGCGCGATGGTCTTTAGCGCGTCCACCATGCAGGTGTCCTCGTTCATGACCATCACGCCCGCCGTGCCCATCAGCGAGCCGGCTGCGCGCACCGAGTCGAAGTCCATAGCGACCTTTACGGCTTCCTCGGCAGTGAAGACCGGAAACGACGATCCTCCGGGGATGACGCCCTTTAACTTTTTACCGCCGAGAATTCCGCCGCCGACCTCGTAGATGAGGTCCTTCAGCGGATAGCCCATCGGAAGCTCGTAGAGACCGGGCTTGTTCACGTGTCCCGACAGGCAGAAAAGCTTCGGTCCGGGGCTTTTCTCGGGACCGATCGATTTGTACCAGTCCGCTCCGCGCGTGATGATGTGCGGGACGTTGGTCAGCGTCTCGACGTTGTTGACGACCGTCGGGCATCCGAACGCACCCTGGATTGCGGGAAACGGCGGGCGGTTGCGCGGATAGGCGCGCTTGCCCTCGAGCGATTCGAGCAGCCCCGTCTCCTCGCCGCAGATGTACGCGCCGGCACCGCGATGGGTGTAAATCTCGACCCCGAAGCCCGAGCCCATTACGTCTGGCCCGACGTAGCCCTTGGCGCGCGCTTCGGCTATCGCTTCGTCGAGCCGGCGCTTCTGCAGATTGAATTCGCCCCGCAGGTAAACGTAGCAGGTATGAGCGCCCACGGCGCGGCAGGTAATCAGGATGCCCTCGATTATGCCGTGCGGGTCGTTCTCGAGCTGGTAGCGGTTGGCGAACGTGCCGGGCTCACTCTCGTCGGCGTTGCAGCAGACGTAAACCGGCTTTTTGGAGTCCTTCGGTATGAAGCTCCATTTGACGCCGGTCGGGAATGCGGCGCCGCCGCGCCCGCGGAGATTCGAGGCCTTGACCTCGTTGATAATCTCCTCGGGCTTCATGTCGAATAGCGCCTTGCGAAGCGCCTTGTATCCGCCGTGCGCCTCGTACACGTCGAGGCGGCGCAGGTCAGGGATATCGAGCCACCGAGTAAGGATTCGTTCCATCTTGGCGAAGTGTCGGTCCTGAGGGCGCTAGTTGGTGGAGACCTGATGCTTGCGGTCGAGCGCGAGGAGCTTCTGCTTCTGCCCCTGGATCTTGCGCTGCAGAGCCATCAGTGCGTCGAGCACCGCTTCCGGCCGCGGCGGGCATCCCGGAACGTACACGTCCACGGGAACAATCCTGTCGATACCCGGAATGGTGGCATAGTTATCGTAAAATCCGCCGGTCGAAGCGCATGCGCCGAAGGCCATCACCCACTTCGGCTCCGCCATCTGGTCGTACACGCGCTTGAGAATCGGACCCTGCTTTTCGGTTACGGTACCGATCACCATCAGCAGGTCTGCCTGTCTCGGAGTGAAGCGGGGCAGCAACGCGCCGAAGCGATCGATATCGTACGGCGTCATCGAAAGCGACATGTACTCCATCGCGCAGCACGCCGTGGCGAAGGGGTAAGGAAAAATCGAAAATTTTCGCGCCCATCCGATAGCCTTGTCCAGGCGCGTCAAAATCGCGGTGTCGCCAAGAAGGACTTCGTCGCCCGCGGAGAGAGCCTGTGCTCGATTATTCTCAGCCATTGACTCCTCTCATACTGCAAAGTCAGCTTCCGCAGTCCGGTTTCAACGTACCAAGGGCCATTACGCGTGGTCAACAATTCCTAATAAAAAGACCTCGCTCGCTAAAGCGGAATTTGCTCACGGGAGCGTCGCGAAATGCGCCGAAGCGCGGGCGCGCGCGGCCTCTCGCCGCCGCGTTCTAGCTTATCCTTAGAACGCCGGCGCCGCGAATCCGGTCGTGCTTCAGGTCCGCGAGCGCGCGGTTCGCTTCGCCAAGCTCAAACGGCACCGTATGAGTGCGGATTGGGATCTCGCCGGCAACCTTGAGGAACTCCTCGGCGTCGGCGCGGGTGTTCGCGGTCACGCTCCTGAGCTCCCGTTCATAAAAGAGATGGCGCTCGTAGTCGAGCACCGGAATCGGGCTCAGGTAAATTCCCGCGATTGCGAGCACGCCGCCGCGGTCGAGCGCTTCGAGCGCCGGCGGCACCAGTTTTCCCGCGGGCGCGAACAGTATCGCCGAGTCGAGCGCCACCGGCGGACGCTCGTCCGCGGTGCCGACCCAGTCGGCGCCCATGCTCTCGGCGAGCTTTCGATGTTCCCCGCCGCGCGTCATCACGAATACGCGGCATTCCCAATACTTCAGCACCTGGAGCGTGATATGCGCCGAGCCGCCGAAGCCGTAGAGCCCGACCGTCGCGCCGCGCTCGATTTGCGCGCGCTTTATCGCGCGAAACCCGATGATCCCCGCGCAGAGCAGCGGCGCAGCCTCTTCGTCGCCGAGCGAGGCGGGAATCGCGTAGGCGAAATCCTCGCGCACGACCGCGGCCTCGGCGTACCCGCCGTCATGATCCCATCCGGTGAACCGCGCGTCGGGGCATAGGTTTTCGCGACCGCGCCGGCAATATGCGCAGACGCCGCAGGTCTCGCGAAGCCACGCAATTCCAACTCTTTCGCCCGGCCTAAAGCGCGTGCATCCGGAACCGCATCGCGCGACCACGCCCACGATCTCGTGTCCTGGGACGATTTGCGGACACTTCGGCGGAAGGTCGCCCTCGGCGACATGGAGATCCGTGCGGCAGACGCCGCAGGTCTTTATCTCGACGAGAATCTCGCGCTCGCCCGGCTCGGGACGCTCGATTTCGACCATCGAAAGCGGCGCCTGCTCGATCGGCGCGGGCGTCCTTATCGCCATCGCCTTCATAGCCTTGCGTTGCTCCGGAGGACGGTCACAACTCGAAGTCGGCTTCCTCGATAATCCGTGCGACGCGATACAGGAACCGGTTCCCGAGTACTCCGTCGATCACGCGATGGTCGTACGAGAGTGCGAGATACATCATCGAACGGATAACGATTGCGTCGCTGCCGTCGGCCTCGACCACGACCGGGCGCTTCTTTATCTCGCCCATCCGCAGGATGCCGACCTGGGGCTGGTTGATAATTGCAAGGCCGAAGAGATTTCCTTCGCGCCCGGGATTTGAGAGCGTGAAACTTCCGCCGGCCAGATCGTCGGCGGTGATCGTCTTTTCCTCGACTTTGCGGCGAAGCCGTTCGAGCTCGCGGGCGAGCCCCACGACCGACATGCCTTCAGCTGCCTTTATCACCGGCACGAGCAGGCCCTCTTCGGTATCGACCGCGATACCGAGGTTTATCTGCTTCCTGATTACGAGCGCGTCGTTGGCGACCGAGGCGTTCATCCGCGGGAACTCCTTGAGTCCGCGGACCGTCGCCGCCGCGACGAGCGGCAGGAGCGTGAGCGCAAAGCCCTCGCGCCTTTCGAATTCGGCCTTGTGCGCCTGCCGAAGCGCGAGCGCGCGTGTCACGTCAACCTCGGCCACCGTGCCGACGTGCGGCGAATGGGTCTTGGAATAGACCATGTGCTCGGCGATGAGCTTTCGCCGGCGGGTGAACGGCTCGACGACGTCGCCCTCGCGCGGTTCGTAGATCGGCGGATGAAAGACGGACGGTATCGCGGATGGCGCGGGCGCAGCCGAAGGTGCGGGTCTCAGCGCGGCTGCGGCTTGGGGACGAGCCGAGGGAGGGGGTCGCACTTCGGCCTGGCCGAGCGATTCGAGGTATTTGAGCACGTCGCGCTTGCTGACGCGTCCGCCGATACCGGTTCCGGGCACGCGGCTCAGATCGACCCCGTGCTCGGCCGCCATCTTGAGCACCACCGGCGAGTAGCGCCGATGTTCACCGAGCGCGGAGGGTCTTGCGAGCGGAGCGACCCTGACGGGCCTTTCAGCCGTGGGCGCTTCGGGTTCTTCGACCGGCGCGCGAGCCTCTTTCGCTTCCGGCTTGCGGACCGCCTCGAGTTTCGGGCGCGGCGCTTCGGCCGCGACAGGTCTCGCCGCCTCGGGCTTTTCAGGCGCGGGCTTCGCCGTCATGGCGGCGCCACCCTCCTCGATCATGGCCAGCACCGCGCCGACAGGGAGGGTTTCGCCCTCGGCGGCAACGATTTTCGCAATCACGCCGGAGACGGGCGACGGGATTTCGGTGTCAACCTTGTCGGTCGAGATTTCGCATAGCGGCTCGTCTTCGGCTACCTGATCGCCTTCTTTCACCAGCCACTTGGCGATTGTGCCTTCAACCACACTTTCGCCCATTTGGGGCATCGTGACTTCAACGGCCATGGTCAGTACGCGGCGAGGCTGCGGATCGCGTCAACGATCTTGTTGGTGTTGGGCAGAATGTATTCTTCGAGCGGCGGACTGAAGGCGGTATGCGCATCGAGCGCGGCCAGGCGTCGAACCGGCGCGTCGAGATCCTCGAACGCGTGCTCGGCGATTATCGCGGCAACCTCGGCGCCGAAGCCACCCGTCAGCCGGTCCTCGTGGACGACAAGCACCTTGCCGGTCTTTCGCGCGGTTTTGAGGATTGCCTCGCGGTCGACCGGCAACAAGGTTCTCAGGTCGAGCACCTCGACGGAGAGCCGGTCTTCCTTCGCGACGATTCGCACCGCGTCGAGGCACTGATTTAGCGTGCCGCCGTAGGTGATTATCGAAAGGTCTGTGCCTTCCTGTCTCAGTTCCGCGACGCCGATCGGCACGACGAAGTCGCCCTCTGGAATGTCGTCCTTGAGGCTTCGGTAAAGACGTTTGTGCTCGAAATAGACGACCGGGTCGTCGTCGCGAATCGCGGCCTTGAGAAGTCCTTTCGCGTCGTAAACGGTCGCGGGAGCGAGCACCTTAAGGCCCGGCACGCGGGTGAACCACGCCTCGGGATTCTGCGAATGGAACAGCGCGCCGTGCACGCCTGCGCCCGAGGGCGCGCGAATCACCAGCGGGCACGAGGCGTGTCCACCGTGGCGATAGCGCAGCGTCGCGGCCATGTTGACGATCTGGTCGAACGCGCACGAGATGAAGTCGGCGAACTGCATCTCGACCACCGGCCTCATCCCGAGCACCGCCGCGCCCACGCCTGCGCCGACGATCAGCGCTTCGGCGATCGGCGTATCGATAACCCGCTCTTCGCCAAAAGCCGCGAGCAATCCGTCGGTGGCCTTGAATGCGCCGCCCAGTTCGCCAACGTCCTCGCCCATCACGAAGACGTTTTCGTCGCGCTGCATCTCCTCGCGCAGCGCCTGGTTGATTCCCTGGATGTAGGTGATCTCCATCGCAACGCCTCGCCGGAGCCTAGCGCCGGCCGTCGGTCGAGGGCGACGCAGCGTACAGGTCCTCGAGCGCTTCTTCGGGCTTCGGGTACGGGCTCTGTTCGGCGAATTCGACCGCGGCCTGCAGCACCTGATGTGTGCGGGCGTCGGTTTCGTCGCGGATACGCTTGACGTCGTGGCCGCGCTTTTCGAGGTAGAACTCATAGAGCGGGATGGGATCGCGGCTTTCCCACTGCAGGAGTTCGTCCTTGTCGCGGTAGAGCGCGGCGTCGTGCTCG
The DNA here is from genome assembly GCA_021786815.1 of Deltaproteobacteria bacterium. GTDB lineage: Bacteria > Desulfobacterota > Binatia > Binatales > Binataceae > DTIX01. The sequence continues at coordinate 10,856 of JAJYMR010000187.1, read as the reverse complement.
CTGTGGCCGTGGAATCGATAGGTCTTGCACTCGATCATCTCCGGGCCGCCGCCCGCGCGGATCCGTTTCGTGACGCGCTCGGTCAAGTCGAACACCGCAAGCAGGTCGTTGCCCGAAACCACGTGGCCGGCGAATCCGTAGGCGGCCGCACGGTCCGCCACGTCATCTATCGCCATCTGCTTCTCCAGCGGCGTCGAGTACGCGTAGCGGTTGTTCTCGCATACGAACAGCACGGGGAGCTTGTGCACGCCCGCGAAGTTCATCGCCTCGTGCACGTCGCCGCGCGAGGACGTGCCCTCGCCGAAAAATGCGACCGCGATAAGATTCTCGCGCTTCATCCGGAACTTGAGGGCCGCGCCGACGGCGACCGGCAGCGACGAACCAAGCATCGAGGTCGAGCCGAAGACACCTCGTTCGAGGTCGCCGCCGTGCAGGAACGAATCCTTGCCGCGCGAGAGTCCCGGCTCCTTGCCCATCAACTGCGCCATCAGGCGCCCAGGCTCGACTCCGCGCACCAGGAAGACGCCGAGGTCGCGATGTAGCGGCGCGACGAAATCGCCCGGCTGCAGCGGCGCGCAGATACCCGTGCAGATCGCCTCCTGCCCGGCGCCGGAATAGACGCCGCCAAAGATCTTGTTCTGGCGATGGAGCCGCGAGACGCGCTCCTCGAAGGCGCGTATCAGCTTCATCCAGTAATAGAGTTGAAGTTCGTATTCGACACGAGGCGCTGTCTCGCCGGCTTCGCGCTTCGTCTGTGCTTCAGGCATGCCGGTAATCTCCTAAAGATGCCTGCTCGGTAAGACTTTTGCTGCCAAAAGTTTACGGCAACCCGAAGCGGCGCCGCAACGAGAAGCATTTTGCCGGCCTAGGGCCGTGGCGCGCCTATTCCCTCCGGATCGGCGCCGCGAGCCGCTTGCGCCATCACCCGCTCCGCCGTCGCAGTATCGCACGGCATGAGCCCCGACCGTGCCATCCGCACGCCCAGGATCGCCCAGTTGCCGTCTCTCGCGAACACCTCGCGAAAACTCTCCGTCGCCTGCTCCATCCGGCCCAGGCTCAGCAGCGCGACCGCGTGCCAGAAAGGAAACTCGAGATTGTCCGGCACGAGCGAGCGCGCCTGTTCGTACTCGAGCGTGCCGCGCTCGACATCGCCCTTGGCAAACGCCGAATCCCCCGCCATCTTGTGCCCGTACGCCCGCTGCACGCGCATCAGCCGCTTCAGTTCCGCGAGCGGCTCCGGATGGTCGTCAACGCGAATGTCGAAAGTGCGATCGAGCCAAGCAAGTCCGGTGGGAGTGCGCCTGACCACGAGCATCGCGGCCGATTGCCGTCCGCGCACGTCGCCGCCCTCGCGCTCGGCCGCCTCCAGCGCGGCGAGCATCCGCTCGGCCAAATCGCCGCTCGCCGTCCTGAATGCCTCGGCCATTGCGGGCCACACCGTAGCCTTAAGCATCATGTTGGCCTGCACCGAGAAGCCGTCGCCGGTTTCGTGTCCGGCCTCGGGGATGGTCGCCTGACCGGTATGGACGGCCACCCTGCCCTGCGCGTCAACCATCGCGACCTGCCGGATCTCGCGCTTGCGGTCCGAGGCAAGCAGCTTTGCGAGCGTATCGGGCGCGCTTTGTCCCGCACGCATAAGCTCGACACCCATTTTTCCGTAGCCAGGGTCGGCGAAGGCCTGCGTCGCCACCGCGCCGGCTCCCGCTTCCGCCCACGAAACCGTCGAGCCGACGGAAAACCAGTGCGACTGGACGGCGACCCCAATCTCACCGCTAATCGGGTCGCGCGCGACAATCGAGTAGGTATGCGCCGTAGGCGTATCGGGCAGAATTGCCGGGCATGAAATCCGAGCGGAACCGGTCATTGCCGCCTCCCCTGCCATTTAACTCGCGTCCCTCGCCATGATTATCATTTCGGCAGGCTTAGTGCGCCCCGGAGGGCTGCTTCGGACGAACAGCGGCGCGATGATTTGTGCCGACTACCGATAGCGGTTCCGTTGCGTGCATAAAACCGATCACCTATAAGGTGCCAAGGATGGACAGCGAAACCGCCTTGACCGCCCCGAGCCGCGGCACGCGCGAACCCGTTCGCGAGGTGCTGGATCGCGCGCTTTCGGGCGAAATCCTCGGCCAGGACGACGCGCTCGCACTCATCGAGTGCCCCGAGTCGGACCTAGTCGACCTTATTGCGGCCGCGGGCGAGCTTCGCGACCGTGGCAAGGGGCGCGATGTCACCTATTCGCGCAAGGTTTTCCTGCCCATCACCAATCTCTGCCGCGACCGATGCACGTACTGCACGTTCCGCAAGGACCCGGGCGATCCGGGCGCGTGGACCATGACCCCCGACGAAATAAGCGCATGGTCGCGGCGGGGTGCGGAACTAGGATGCAAGGAAGCGCTGATGTGCCTGGGCGACAAACCCGAAGTCGCCTTCCGCGAGTTTCGCGAGACGCTGCGTGAACTCGGCGCGGGCTCGACGCCCGAGTACGTCGCGCGCGCGTGCCAACTGGCCCTCGCCGAGGGACTGCTGCCTCATACCAACGCGGGGTTGATGACGCGTGAGGAGATGGCGATGCTGCGTCCGCACAACGCGAGCATGGGGCTGATGCTTGAGAACATCTCGCCTCGGCTGCGCGCGCGCGGCGGACCCCATCAATGGGCTCCCGACAAGGACCCGAACCTCAGGATGCGCATGATCGAGGAGGCGGGCGAACTCAGGATTCCCTTCACCAGCGGAATTCTGCTCGGAATCGGCGAGACGCCGGCCGAACGGGCGCTTAGCCTGCTCGCGCTTCGCGCAAGCCACGAGCGCCACGGCCATATCCAGGAAGTTATCGTCCAGAATTTCCGCGCCAAGCCCGATATCCCGATGGCCTCGGCGCCGGAACCGGACGACCTCGACATGGTGCGCGCGCTTGCGACCGCGCGTCTTGTGCTCGGACCGCGCGCAAACGTGCAGGCGCCGCCAAATCTCTCGCCCAACCAGATAGAGATCTTCCTGCGCGCTGGAATAAACGATTGGGGCGGCATTTCCCCGCTTACCAAGGACTATGTAAATCCCGAATCGCCATGGCCGCATCTTGAGCGGCTGGCGCAACGATGTGACCGGGCCGGATTCAGGCTCAAACAGAGGCTGACGATCTATCCCGAGTACATCAATGATAACTGGCTCGACCCCGCAATCGCGCCCACGGTACGCGCGATGCAGGCTCGGATGGCCGGAGAAGAGAAACCGTGAATCTGGAGCATTGGCGAAACTGGGTTGACGAAATCGAGGCGACTCGCGTCGAGGCGCTGCTCGATCGCGCGTCGCCCGACGTACGAAGCGCACTCGAGCGCTCCCTTAAGGGCGCTGAGTTGACCCCCGACGAGGGCTTCCTCATCTACACCGCCCGAGGCGACGACCTGCGCGCGGTGGTAAAGTGCGCGGATATCGCGCGCGCCGAGGATGTCGGCGACGAAGTCACCTACGTCGTCAACCGCAACCTCAACTTCACCAACATCTGCTTCGTCGGATGCCAGTTCTGCGGCTTCAAGCGCCAGCGCTGGGAGCCCGACGCCTACGACCACTCCGACGAGACCATCCTCGCCAAGATTGCCGACGCGGTGGCTCGCGGCGCAACCGAAGTCTGCATGCAGGGCGGGATCAATCCCGACATGCCGGCTTTCAAGTACCGCGACCTGCTGGTCACGATGAAAGGCAGGTTCCCGGAAATCCACGTGCACGCGTTCTCGCCGATGGAGATCATGTATGGAGCCCGGCGAACGCGGATGGATTACCCGGAGTACATCGCGATGCTTCGCGACGCCGGGCTCGGCTCGATCCCCGGCACCGCGGCCGAAATCCTCGACGACAGCGTGCGCGAAATTCTGAGCCACAAGAAGGTCGATGTCGCCACGTGGGTCGAGATCATCACGAGCGCGCACTCGATCGGCGTTCCAACCACCTCGACCATCATGTACGGCCATCTCGAGACGCCGCGCCAGGTCGTCAACCATCTCGACCTGATGCGCTCGATCCAGAAGCGCACCCGCGGATTCACGGAATTCGTCCCGCTGCGCTTCATCCACGAGAACACGGTGCTCTATCGCAGGGGACTCGTGAAGCCGCTCGAAAACGGCGTGCTCGACTTCCAGATGTACGCGTTTTCGCGGCTTTTCCTGCGCGGCTGGATCAACAATATCCAGACCTCGTGGGTGAAACTCGGCGCCGATCTCGCCGCGCTCACGCTCAAGGCGGGATGCAACGACTTCTCGGGCACCCTGATGGAGGAAAGCATCACGCGCGAAGCCGGCGGCAACTCCGGCGAGTTCATCGCGGTTGACGTTATCGAGGAAAAGGCGCGCGAGATGGGTCGTGTCGCGGTGGAGCGCTCGACTCTTTACAGGAAGCTCTACGGCAAGAAGGCTCCCAATGGCGCACGGCCAATCATCGCCCATACCTCCCCGCAACCCGCGGATAGTCACGCTTGCGGGGGGAGTGGGTGCGGCTAAGTTTCTCCGCGGCCTCGCACGAAGGTTTCCGCCCAGGCGGCTCACCGTAATCGTCAACACGGGCGACGACGAGAATTTCTACGGACTTCACGTCTCGCCCGACGTTGACACGGTGACCTACACGCTGGCCGGGATGGTGAATCCCGCCGCCGGATGGGGGCTCAAGGATGACACCTTCGCGGCGCTCGAGGCGCTCTCGCGCTTTTACGGAAAGCCGTGGTTCAACCTCGGCGACCGCGACCTCGCGACCCATCTGTATCGCACCGAAAGGCTGCGCTCGGGCGCGAGCCTAAGCCGCGTGACCGCCGAAATTGCGAAACGGCTCGGCGGCGGCGCCGGGATTCTGCCGATGAGCGACGACAGGGTACATACGTGGGTCAAGCTGCGCGGACGCGCCGCGATGCCGTTCCAGGAGTATTTCGTGCGCAACCGCGCGCGCGGCAACGTCGAACGGATCGAGCTTCGCGGCGTCGAAAAGGCCCGTCCGCTGCCCGCCGCACTCACCGCGATTCGCCAGGCGTCCGCCGTAATCCTTGCGCCGTCGAACCCGTTCGTGTCGCTCGGACCGATTCTCGCGCTCAAGGGCGTACGGCGCGAGCTTCAGAAGATGCGCCCGCGCGTCGCCGCGATAAGTCCGATCGTCGGCGGACGAACGGTCAAAGGACCGGCGGACCGGATGATGCGCGCGTTCGGACACGAGGTCTCGCCGCTTGGCGTCGCGCGGCTCTATCGCGATATCGCCCGCGTCTTCATCATGGACATCCGCGACCGGCAATATCTCGAACCGGTACGGGAACTCGGGATGGAGCCCATCGCTGTCGACACCGTGATGACCACCCCGGCCAAATCCGCCCGCCTTGCGGGCATAGTGCTGGACGCGCTTCGGGTGTAGGCTGGTTGCCCACATGGCTTCGGTGACGCTTACCGCTATCGAAGGAATACCAATGATCAAGGCTGGCGACGATCTCGCCGCCTTGCTCGCCAAGGGCCTCGAGCACACCCGGCTAAGGCTTGAGGACGGCGATATCGTTCTGGTCTGCCAGAAAGTCGTCTCGAAGGCCGAGGGCCGCCTGGTCCATCTCGGCGATGTGGAGCCGTCGCCATTTGCGCGCAATTACGCCGCGCGATGGGACAAAGACCCGCGCCTGGTCGAAGTGGTACTGCGCCAGACCAGCCGTATCGTGCGCAACGACCGCGGCGTCCTTATAGTGGAAACCGGTCCCGGATGGGTGTGCGCGAACGCCGGCGTGGACGAATCGAACGCCCTCGACGACGAGCGCGCGATCCTGCTGCCGGTTGACGCCGACGCCTCGGCGGCCAAAATACGCGCAGGCCTTCGCAGGCTTACCGGCGCCGAGGTCGCGGTCGTGGTGACCGACACCTTCGGCCGCCCCTGGCGCGACGGCCTGACCGAGGTCTGCATCGGAATCGCCGGGATCAACCCGATGCTGGACTTGCGCGGGACGAAAGATTTGGGCGGCCGCGAACTCCATCACACCGTGATCGCCGTCGCCGACGAACTGGCCGGCGCAGGCGGCCTTCTGATGGAAAAAGCGTCCGGTATCCCGGCCGTGCACGTGCGCGGATACAGTTTCGAACCCTACGAAGGAACCGCGAAAGTCTTGATTCGTCCCGCCGAAGCCGATTTGTTTCGATAGGCGTTGACCCGTGAATAAAGCAAAAGCGTACCAAATCGGCCCCGTATCCCACGCCGAACGAAGCGAACCCGGGCGAGTGGTCGAAGCCGATCTCATCGCGGCGGAGGCGAGGCTTTCGAGCCTGCTCGATTCGAGCGAACGTCTTATCGCGGAAATCTGCCATTACCTGGTGGACGGCGGCGGAAAACGCCTGCGTCCCACGTTTATCCTGCTCGTCTATCGCGCCTGCGGCGGCGTCGACGAAAAAATCGACGATGCAATCGACGCCGCCATCGCGCTCGAACTGATTCATTCGGCCACATTGCTGCACGACGATATCGTGGACGGCGGGATGCTGCGCCGGGGCAAGCCGTCAGCCTTTGCGCGCTACGGCGCCGGTCCGACGCTTATCGCCGGCGACTACCTGTTCTGCCGCGCGTTCGAACTGTGCGGCCGCTTCGAAGAGCATCTGGTGCGCACCGCGGCGCAGGCCTGTATCCAGTTGACCGAGGGCGAAGTGATGGAAGGTCGCTTCCGCCATAGCACGGCCGCAAATCTGAAAGACTATATCGCGGTAATAACGCGCAAAACCGCCTCGTTGTTCTCGGCCGGTGGCCGCGTAGCCTCCGACCTCGCGGGCGCGAACGGCGCAACGATCGACGCGATGTGGCGGCTTGGAAACGCGGTCGGGCTCGCCTTCCAGATGATCGACGACATCCTCGACATCATGGGACCCGAGGAAAAGATCGGGAAACCCGTCGGCTCCGACCTTCGCGCCGGAATACCGTCGCTACCGGTCGTGCTCGGAATCGCGCGCAACCCCGAACTGCGGACGATCTTCCGCAACGGATGGCATCTCGACGGCGCAAATTTCGACCGCGCGCTCGATATGCTGCGCGCGCCGGAAGTCGTCGCCGAGGCACGCGCGATGGCCGCCGAGCAGGTGCGGATCGCGCGCGAGCTTCTCGCCGGCCTGACGCCGTCGCCGTTCCGCGAAAGCCTCGGCCTGCTCATCGACGAGCAAGTCCATCGCGAAGTCTGACTGCCCTCAACCGCGACGCTCTGTTTATTACCGCTTCCGCCGATACCGCTCCCGCAGCACAACAGAGCAACGTAAAGGCGCTCTCGTTTGTCGTTCTGAGCGAGGGTTGCCGAAGCGGAGAATCTCATGCCGAGCGAGCCCCGGTGGTATGAGGTCCTTCGCTGCGCCCAGCCTGACAGCCGGAGGTCCCGGCTTTTCTCTGCTCCGCCTCTTCCCCGCTCGCCCTAGGCACGTCTGCACTTCAGTTGCACCGTTGTAACCGACAGGGCCATCCGACTCGCCCCAATCTGTAGCTGAGCGAAGCAGCAACAGGCCAATTTATCCTGACGGATATTATATTTGCGTAAGGCATGATTGATGCAGCTAGTTGTTTCGGTGCCTTTTCGCCGAAATTGCGTGCCCCAGGCGAAACAAGGCTGGCGACGCGCCGGTATCGTCTGCCTTCTGGGGGCAATGATGCTGGCCGCCGGATGCTCCGGCGCGGCCGGAAACAACTACCAGTCCCGCCCGTTCTTCCTGCCGGAAAAGGACGTAATGACTCACGGTCGCAAGACCTGGTTCGACAATCTGTTGGAAACCGACCCCGGCCACGCTCGTTATGTCGTCTCGTCCGGTTATCAGACGGACCCACCGCACAGAATCGCGGTGCTGCCATTCTGCAATCGCGTCAGCGGCAACTATATCCTCGACGGTGTCCCGCTGACGCGTCGCAACAAGCGCACGCGCGAGGAGTGGGCCTGGACCAACGCCAATCGGCTGCGGCGCGAAGTCACCGGCTCTCTGGCTGAACGCGAATTCGCGGTAATCCCGATTCCAACGATCGATGCGGTGCTCGCCTATCGCGGCGTCAACAATTGCCGCAAGCTCAAAGCCGTTTCCGCCGAGGAACTCGGCCGATGGCTGGACGCGGACACGGTGGTCTATGGCGAGGTGCTGGACTACAACGCCTTCTACTATTTCCTGGCCGCGGGATGGCGTATCGGGGCCAAAATCCGGGTGGTCTCGACGCGCGACGGGCATAACTTCTTTTCCGCGAGCGACACCCGCTATTCCGTCGATCTGCGCCCGGCATTCGATCCGACCGACATCCTCTTGAATTCAGTGACGACCACGACTGCGTTGCGCGACGTTGAATTGGCGCGCGCGGAATGGGAAGTCGTACGCGAGATTATGCTTCGCCTGCCGATCGCGACGAATAACGTCTCGCAACTTCGCGAATCCGCCGTGTACAGGGAACGCGCGATGGATTCCGACCAGAGCGACGCATCGCCACTCCTAAAGCCGCCCGAACAATTGAACTCCTCGCCCCCGGGCTTTTACCAGGACGATTCCTACCCTCCCGAAACCATCCCACTGCCGACAGCCGATCCCCCACCGTCACACTAAGCCGCCCGCTCGTGGCCCTGAGCGAGGCAAGTCCGCGAACCGCGGTTCAACTCGTGGCCGGGTCAGTCAGCGCAGCCGCTCGCCATCGGCGCGCGACCTCGTCCGCCGCGGCGATACCGTCGGCAATCAGATCCGCGGTTACCGGAAAAGGCTCATGATGCGCCGTCTCGCCCTCGGCCACCGTTCGCTCGGCGATTTTCCGAATCGTTGCCGCGTCGGCATCGCCAAGCCCCACCTGCGCGAGCGTGGTCGGCAATCCCACGCGGTTGCAAAATCGGAGAACGTCCTGCATTTCGGCGGACGGGCGTCCCTCCACGGCCAACTGCACGATCAGGCCGAACGACACCTTTTCGCCGTGAAGGAACCGATGGGTCGGCGGAGCGGTCGTGAGCCCGTTGTGCACCGAATGAGCGATCGCAAGGCCTCCCGATTCGAAGCCGAGTCCCGAGAGCAGCGTGTTCGCTTCCACGATCCGCTCGAGTGCCGGCGTTACGACCTTGCGCTCGACGGCGGCGAGCGCGTCGGCGCTGTCCGCGATCAGCGTTTCGTAGCAGAGGCGCGCGAGAGCGCCGCCGGTCAGGGTCGTCGCTCCGCCCAACTGGTTGGGCTGACGCGCCTCGATCACGGTGCGCGCCTCGAACCAGGTCGCGAGCGCGTCGCCCAGCCCGCTGACGAGGTAGCGCGCAGGAGCCGACGCGATCACGGCGGTATCGACCAGCACGAGGTCGGGATTGCGCCGATAGAAGAGCAATTTTTTGAAAACTCCCGCCTCGGTGTACACGACCGACAGCGCGCTGCACGGCGCATCGCTGGAGGCGAGCGTCGGGCAGTTGACCACAGGTAGTTCGAGCGCGGCGGCGACGGCCCGCGCCGTATCGAGGCATTTGCCACCGCCCGCGCCGACGACTGCGCGTGCTCCCTTTGCGCGTGCTTCGGTGATGCCCGCGTCGATCTCCTCCTCGGAGCATTCGCCTCCGAACCTGCGAACGCTGAACGCCGTGCCGGCCTGGCGAAACGTCTCATCCCACGTGGGCGTGAGAAGCCTGATCGCTGATGCGCCCGCGATTATCAGCGCGGGACCGCCGAGACCGAGCCGCTTCATCTGAGGCCCGAGTTCCGCAGTCGCGTTTTTGCCCTGGAGATAACGCGCCGGCGCGCAGAATACCTTAAGCATGGTTTTCCCTTATCACGCGATGCGCCGTGTACCCACTGGGAAAATTTGAAGGAGGGTCGGAAACCCGATTGCGCTTGATGGACGTTGCACTGGGAACTCGTGCGTCGCAGCGAAGCGAGTCTGCGAGCAGAGTCTAAAGATCCCGCGCGGTAACCCCGCGCGGTAACCCCGCGCGCCAAACCGCCCGCCCCCTCGCCGGTCCGGAAGCGACGGCCGTTCTTCAAATTCACAACGCTTCCCCTTGCTGCGCTCCCCCGTCAGAGGAAAAATACAGCACCCTTGACATGATGGCGAAAAAAGAGCGAAAACAGATGCGTGGCTGCTGTTTCCGTATCTGTCCCGCTCGCCCTGCCCGTCCCTTCCAGGACTGAGGCGCGAAGCCTCGCAAGGTCTGCGGAGCGTCCTTCAACGTGCCCTGCGGAACGACCGCAACCGCTTGAATTTGCTGGCGTTTTCAAAGGTCGTGAACTTACCCGCAAGGACCGCCGGCTCGCCTCCGGCCTCGCCCCGCTCGACACAATCCTCGATGGCGGAGTCGCCCGCGGCCGAATAAGCGAAATCGTCGGACCCGCAAGCTCCGGCAAGACCGCTATCGCCGCCGCCTTCGCCGCTGCCGCGTCCCGCCGCGGCGAGGTCGCCGCATGGCTCGATCTGCCAGGCGCCTTCGACCCGGCCAGCGTCGAGGCCGCCGGCGCCGACCTGAACCGAATCCTCTGGGCGAGCCTCGGCGGCCGCACCGGCCGTATCCGTTCCCCGCTTGCGTGCGACGCTCGCCCGTCCGCCGCCTTCGACCCTGACGGCGCCGAACTCGCTCGCCATGAACCTAACTTCGCCCGTCGCCGCCGCCGCGCCGCTTCGCCGTGGAATTCCGCGCTCAAGGCCGCCGAGATGGTCCTCGAAGCGGGAGGATTCGGCCTGGTCGTAATCGATCTCGGCGCGATGCGTTACGCGCTTGCCGAAAGCGCCGCGCTTCGGCTCTCGCGCGCGGCCGAGCGAAGCGGTGTGGCAGTGCTGGTAATCGCGGAGCGCCGGATGTGCGGCACGTTCGCCGCACTCACCCTGAGCCTCGGACGCCTCGGCGCGCGTTTCAGCCGCCTTGCGCCCGGTGCGCCCGCGCTCTTCGA
>JAJYMR010000362.1 GCA_021786815.1 Deltaproteobacteria bacterium | reverse complement strand
GCCCAGCACCAAGACGAGCGGCTCCTCCACATCGTCGCCCGGCTTGAGCAGGAGGCTTCCTATCACCTCAAGAGCAAAGATGGATGCGAATCCCGATATGCCAACGAGGAGATTGTAGGGTATGCGGCGAAGTTCCCACCACCAGATCACCGCTGCGTTTCCGCCCGGGATTTCGGTTGCCCTGAACAGGCGCGCTAGCATCGCCGACTCATCCGCATCCCGCGCGCCGATGCTGCCGCCCCGACGCTGAGCGTCCACCCCGGCGAGGGGGATTTGGCTCCGACGTCGCGGAGACCGTCCTGTTATTTGCAACTGTGAAGAATGAAGCGTGGTAATGTGAATCGAACTCCCAGCCAGCGACCTTCCATTGGGTACCCGCGCGGTCGAGATGGACGATTATGAGGTCCTCTGGCTCACTGCCCCGCAGCCAGAATTCGTAGCCCGCGTGCCAAGCGCCACGCGTATAGGTAAAAGTTCCGCCACCCTCCGTGACCCCGCGCTTTGCAACCTTTTGCAACACGACAGAATCGGTTTGGACGAACTCCTCTGCCAGCTCCCCGGCGTGACTGCTCCCTATTCGGCGCGAGCTGATCTCGGCAGCCGCCAAGGCAATTAAAACGAAAGCTGTGCCGACCAGTCCCCGCGCGGCAGCTCTTCGGAACCAGGACCGGCTAAACCGTGCAACAGGCGGATGCCGCCGGTACCAGCCCTGAATCCACTTCAGGTAGAGAAACGGGACCGCAGCCGTTCCGACCAATAGCAAGCAGGTCCACCACGATGCGCGCGAACACTCGGAGCTTGCCTTGAGTGAGTCCACCGTCCCAAAAAGGACGGCCGCAAGCCAGCCCCAGGCAATGAACCTTATCCAGAGCAGGTTGAGCCGTCGTAGCCGTGTGAGCGCTCCTGACGGCTCATCGTTCGGCTCGGAGTTCATAGACGCTGAACCTATCAAATTGGCAATTTCGAGCGCAGATGGCCTGCGGCTCACCTGACTAGTACCCATTGCGGATGCCCCTATTGCGCGCGCTGCTTTTCTTGGGCGGGCTGAGCGACCATACTCTTCGGGCGAACCACGATGGGCACAATCGTTGGCACCGGAATCGACGTTATCGAAGTCGCGCGTGTCGAGCGCGCCCTGACCCGGCCCCGAATCGGCGAGCGCTTTCGCCAGCGCGTCTTCACCGCCGGCGAGATTGAGTACTGCGAATCGCGCGGGCATCCCCGCTACCAGAGCTACGCCGCGCGCTTTGCCGCCAAGGAGGCGGTAATGAAGGCGATGGGCACGGGATGGAACCGAAACGTCGGATGGAGCGAGATCGAAGTCGTGCGCGAGCGCGGCAAGGCGCCCACGATTGTCCTCTCGGGCAAGGCCGCAGCTTACGCGCAGCGAAAGAATATCGCGCGCTTCCATCTGAGTATCACGCACACCCGCGAGCAGGCTGTCGCGCACGTCATCGCCGAAGGCGCGGCCGACCTAGAAAACGCCGCAACGCCCCGCGCGAGGCTCGACGCCTGCGGCAGCGCTTCGGCGCAATTGCGCGCGGCTATTTCTTTGCGGATGAGGGCGAAGCGGCGGGCTTCGCCTTGGCGAGAAACTCGTCGCCCGATTTGTCCAACTGGGTGAACATGAACTGGTCGGTGCTGTAAAGCGCGGTGCCCGCGGATGAGGTCGCGTAATAGTCGGTTCGCTCGATGCCGGAAGGCGAAACGGCCCCGGTGGACATCTCCTTGACCTTTACCTTGGCGAGCTTGACGGTCCCGAGCGGCTTTCCATCCTTGCCGACGAGCGTTACCTGGCAGGTCGGCTTGTCCAGACCGAACATTTCAGGATGCGTCATCGGATCCATCACGATCGTGTTGCCGTTGAAGGTGCGCAACTGGTCGAGGAACCGCTCGACCACGGGCACGTCGGCGGGCGAGGTCTTGCCGTTGCTGGAAAGATTCCATTTTCCATTCGGCGCGCGCTTGAGCGTGAAGTTTCCGTGGTCCGAAGCCACCTCGATGCTCTCGACCGCCGACGGCTCGAAACTCATCACAGCCTTGTCGCGCAGATCGAGCAACGACTTGTTCACGTTCGTGAACACGAAGGCGGGGACCGCGTAAACCGGCGTGCGCTCTCCGCGGCGGACGTAGAACGCGTCCTTGCCCTGCCCCTGCTCCCTGAAGCCGAAAAGAAGCGACTGGACGTGCTCGCCGCCCTTGAGCGTCGTGTACACGGTGACGACCAGATGCGGCTTGTCGAGCCCGTAGCGCGTGACGTCGGCGGGAGTGTCGTTGATGAAGTCGGAGACGCGTGCGTCGGCAAGCGTGGAGAGCAACTGGCGCACCTGGGTCGGGTCGGCCTGGTACTCGCTGGGCTTTACGATTTCCCACTTGCCGTTTTTCCCGCGGTCAACCTCGATTGGCGGCCCGTTGTCCGGCTGAAGCGTAAGCTTCGTCACGTCGTCGACCTTGAAGCTCATCAGCTGGCGGTCGCGCATGTCGTTGACGGTCTTCTTCATCCCGGGCGGGAACGCCGACGACGTCAGCATCACGGCCGGCTTGTCCGTGAGCTTGATATAGGCGTTGAAGCCGACCGGCGTCGTCTTGCCGACTTCGATCCCGGGAAGCGTCTTGCCGTCCTTGGTGGTGACGACAACCGTGACGTCGGGCTTGGCAAGTCCGAACGGGGCGAGCGCCTTGGGATGCTCGTCGATGGTGCGCGTCGCCTGGCAATTGGCGATTGCTCTGGCGAGGTTGTTCGCGGCGGTCTGGTCAGCCCTGGTCCCTAGCGGCTTGGTTATCATCCAGGGCGCGTCGGGCTTGGCACGCTCGATAGCCAGCTCGCGGTCGGGATACTTGAGGTCGATCCTTACGATGTCGTCGGCCTTGACGCCGAGAAGCTTCGCCGCGGGCACCGTCTTGGCAAAGCGATAATTGACGAGCGCGTAGCCGCCGATTATCAGCAGCACCACGAACGCGATGAGCGTGTTACGAAACCGCATCCCTGTCCGATACCGCGTCAGTGACGGCTATTGCCGCCTCTCCCACCACACCACGATTCCAATGATGAGCAGCAACTCCGGCAGCAGCAGCACCGAGAGCACGAACACGATATTGAATTGATCGACCGTCAGTCTGAAGCGCGACGCGCGCATCGAGCGCGGACGTATCGCAATTTGGCTCGCTTCGCCCACCAGCCAGTCGGCGCTGTTGAGCGCGAGGTCCCGGTTGAAGAATTCGTTCAGGTACTGGTTGTCGGCAAACTCGGTGCTGCCGAACACGACCAGGCGCGTTTCGCCGTCGCCCCATTTGAGCTTTTTCAGGTCGGCAGTAACCGCGTCGGCCACGTCCACCGGACCGCGCTGGTCGGCTGCGTCGAGCTTGGCCTCCTGGCGCTCGAAGATACCCGCGAGATCGGTTTCGGCCCACGACGTCTTGCTCGTCATCGCAAGCGGCGTAACCGAAAGTCCCGCTCCGAGTCCCTTCGCCGGGTCGACCGAACGCGTCATCGGAAAGACCGTGCGATGGGTAAAATCCTGCGTAATCGGGTGAACTCCGTAGTCGTTGACCAGCGGAGTCAGGCCAAGCGCCGGTCCCGCGAAAAGCCTCAGCACCTGGTCGACCACGACGTTGTCGCCGGCCTTGACGCCCCATTGGTCGACCAGGGCGGCAAGCGCCGTCTCATCGATGTCCGAGTTCGGACGCGGCACGCGGAAAGTTACGAGCGCGCGTCCGCCATTCTTCAGGTAGTCGTTGATGGCCTGGACCTCATGAGGCAACAGCGGACGCTCGGGTCCCGCAACGACCAGAAGCGAGCAATCCTTCGATACCGAGGGCTGCGTGGCGAGGAGCAGCTTTTTAACCTCGAAGCCCTCGCCCTCGAGCGCGGTTTTGAACTTGCCGTAGCCTCCCGCCTTGGTCGCGTCGTCGGGATCGGCCTCGCCGTGCCCTTCGAGGAAACAGGCGACCTTCTTTCCGGCCTTGGTGACGCGCAGGATTCCGTTGGTGAGAGCCTCTTCAGTCAGTTCGGTGACGTTGGTGCCGCGCCCGGTTTCGCCGCCGTATTGGATGTGCGTGGTCCCGCTTACGCTGACCTTGTATTTCTCCGCAAGCTCGGGATGCTTGTCGGGATCGACGATCTCGAAGCTCACCTTCGGTGAGTAGTAGGTGTATTCGCTGTAAAGCTCGCGCGCCTTGGGGCTCACGCCGCCGGAGAAAAAGCCGTAGAACTTGATCGGCTTCTTCAGATTCTCGACCACCTTCTGGGACTCGGTGGACAGGCTGTAGATCTTCTCCGAGGTGAGATCGAAACGGACGTGATGGATGCTCGCGATGTAGTTAATCGCGACCAGTATCGCGACGAAGATGACCGTGTACAGCAGCGCGTTTGCGCCGTAGCGGGTCGCCCTGCTGCCCGCCATCGAGGCCAGCGCCGAGCGGCTCGACGTGGCCCATAGCACGAGCAGGAACAGGCCGCCGATCAGGTTGGTGTAAACGAAGAGCCGAAAACCGGCCCCGGTGAACAAATACTCGAGGATCCCGAATCCAAGAAGGACCAGACCGAGTATTCCGTAAAGCGTCGCCGAACGCCGCATCCTTACGCTTCCCCTTCCTGCCTACCGCCAGCGCGCCGACTCAACCGAACGTTGCGTGAGAAACA